>DATLGV010000616.1:0-1951 GCA_035540275.1 Acidovorax sp.
CCTGGCGTCGCTGCGGTCGCAATTTGCCATGGTGAGCCAGGATGTGGTGATGTTCAACGACACCATCGCCACCAATGTGGCGCTGGGCCAGGCCGTGGACGAAAACCGTGTGCTGCAGTGCCTTGCCGCAGCCAACCTGGCGGAGCATGTGGCAGCCCTGCCGCAGGGCATCCACACGGTGGTGGGGCACAACGCCACGCAGTTGTCCGGTGGGCAGCGTCAGCGGCTGGCCATTGCGCGGGCTTTGTACAAGGACGCCCCCATCCTCATCCTGGACGAGGCAACATCGGCCCTCGACACCGAGTCTGAACGCCTGGTGCAGGAGGCCCTGCAGCGCCTGATGCAGGGCCGGACCACGCTGGTGATTGCGCACCGGCTGTCCACCATCGAACATGCCGACCGGGTGGTGGTGATGGAACGCGGGCGGATCGCCGAGCAAGGCACCCACAGCGCGCTGATAGCGCAGGGCGGGCTGTATGCGCGCTTGCAGACACGCGCTGCGTCGGGTGCAGGGGCCATCGCCGAATAAGCACGCACGGGGCCGGGGGATGGGCAAGCGCCGGTCTCACCGCGGCAGCAGGGACGCATACCTCGCCAGCCCGCCGCCCATTGCCGCTACCACTTGCCGCGGTTGGGCTGGCGCCGCCGAATGGCAACGGCTATCTTCTCTGCGGACTCGGTCCGGCTCACTCGCAAGGCGAAATCGGTGGCGGTTAGCCCCAGCTGGTTCTTGAGCGTGGGATCGGCCCCCTCGTCCAGCAGCAGTTGCACCGCCTCGGCGGAGCCGTAGTGCGCGGCCATCATCAGCGGCGTGGTGCCGTTGGGCGATGCCGCATCGATGTAGGCATGGTTTTCGAGCAGCAGCGCAATGATGACCGCATGCTGCGGCGAGCCTGCCGACGCAGCGTAGTGCAACGGCGTCCAGCCCGTCTTGTTCACGTCGGCATCGCGTGCAATAAGGGCCTTGACCGCCTCTACGTTGCCCTTGATCGCCGCCATCATCAGCGGACTTTCGTCCTTGGCATTGCGGGCTTCCACATTCACCCTGCGCGATGCCAGCAACGCCGCAAAGGCCTTGTTCGCACCGTTCTGCAAGGCAATGGTGAGCCCCACCTGCCCCTTGGGGTCGCGCGTGTTGGGGTCAAAGCCCCTGCGCAGCAGTGCGGTGATTGCGTCACCGTCATCCCGCAGGATGGCCACAAAAAAGTCTTCATAGGCCCCGGCCCAGGCTCGGGCAGACACCAGGCCCAGCGCCACAGCGGCCAGGGCAGAACGTCGTTGCAGGCTCATGCCATCACCTCCGGGAACAAGCGGTCGAAATTGCGGCTGGTGGCCTCAGCCACCGCCTCCAGCGCCAGGCCCTTGGTTTCGGCCACCTGCCGGGCCACATGGGGCACATACGACGGATTGTTGGTCTTGCCACGGTAGGGCACCGGGGCCAGGTAGGGGCTGTCGGTTTCGATGAGCATGCGGTCCAGCGGCACAAAGGCCACCACGTCGCGCAGCTCCTGCGCGCTCTTGAAGGTGACGATGCCCGAGAACGAGATGTAGTAGCCCAGGTCCAGCGCGGCCCGCGCCACCTGCATGGACTCGGTAAAGCAATGGAACACGCCGCCCGCCCGGTTGCCCGCACCGTCCTCGCCCTCTTCCCGCAGGATGGCCAGCGTGTCGTCGGACGCACTGCGCGTATGGATGATGAGCGGCTTGCCACAGGCCCGCGCCGCGCGGATGTGGGTGCGGAAACGGTCGCGCTGCCACTCCAAGTCGGCAATGCTGCGCCCGCCCTTGCGGTCTTCCATGCCGTAGTAGTCGAGGCCCGTTTCTCCAATCGCCACCACGCGGGGCAGGGCTGCGCGGTCCAGCAGGTCCTGCACGCTGGGTTCGGTCACACCCTCGTTGTCAGGGTGCACGCCCACTGTGCTCCAGAAGTTGTCATGGGCCAGGGCCAGGG
>DATLGV010000617.1:0-2123 GCA_035540275.1 Acidovorax sp.
GGCCACCAGGGCAGGGTCGGGCAGCACCACCTCGGGCTCGGCATCGGGCCCCTGGTAAAGCATGAAGCGCAGGCGCCCGCCACGCTTGGCTGCATACATCGCGCCGTCGGCGTTGCGGGACAGTTCGTCGAAGGTGCTGCCATGCTGCGGGAACAGCGCAATGCCCCCGCTGACGCCCACGCGCACGCGCTGTCCGGCCAGGTCAAACGCGGTGTCACAGGCCGCCAGGATCTTGCGCGCCACCAGGCAGGCGGGCTCCGCCCCATCCAGCCCAGGCAGCAGCACCACGAACTCGTCGCCCCCCTGGCGGCACACCGTGTCGGATGCGCGCACCGCCGTCTGCAGGCGCTGGGCAAACTGCACCAGCAGCAGATCGCCCACATCGTGGCCCAGGCGGTCGTTGACCTCCTTGAAGCCGTCCAGGTCCAGGTACATCACCGCCAGCGACCTGCCGTCGCGCTGCGCCTGGGCCATGGCCAGCTGGGCGCGGTCCTGCAGCAGCACCCGGTTGGGCAGATCGGTGAGCGCGTCGTACTGCGCCAGGTGGGCCATGCGCTCGGCCATGGCCACCGACTCGGTCACGTCGCGCAGCACGGCCACGGCGCCGGTCACGACACCGTGGCGGTCGGTGATGGGGCTGGCGGTCTCCTCCACCTGAAAGCGCTGGCCGCTGGTACGGTGCACCAGCACGCCCCGCACGGGCTCGGTGGCCGCGCCCTGTTCAATGGCGGTGCGCAGCGTGCTGGCCAGGCCCATGTCGTTGTCGGGGCTGCACAGGCTCACGACCTCGTCCGCGTTGCGCCCGGCAGCGTCAAAGGCCTGCCAGCCCGTCAGGCGCTCTGCCACGGGGTTGAGGTAGGTCACCCTGCCCTTGGCATCCGAGCAAACCACGGCGTCGCCAATGGCCTGCAGCGTGAGGCGCACGCGCTCCTTCTCGTCAAACAGCTCGTTCTCCATGCGCTTGCGCTCGGTGATGTCCGTCACTTGCACAAAAAGCCCGGTGACCACGCCGCGCGCATCGGCGTCGGGCTGGTAGGAGACGATGCTGTGCCGCGGCTGGCCCTGCGAGTCTTCGTCCGTGCGCTCAAAGCGTTGCGGCATGCCTCCCAGGGCCAGATCGTAGTAAGGCTTGCTGGCGGCATAGCGGGCTTCGCTGAGCAGCTCGCTGATATGCCGGCCCTGCACCGGCGCCGGGTAGGTGCCGAACTCCTCCAGCGCCGCGCGGTTGGCAAAGCGGTTGCGCATACCGGCATCCCAATAGGCAATCATCGAGGGCACGTTGTCGAGGGTGGTGCGCAGATCGTGCTCGGCCTCGGCCAGGCGCGCCGACACCTGCTGGCGCAGCGTCAACTCACGCACGAACAGCAGGGCCAGCCCCAGGCTGCCCAGCATCAGCAGCACGGCAAAGCCGCCCAGCACCCAGGCGCTGCGCCTCCACTTGTTCAGGATGGTCTCGGTGGACTGGGCCACGTTCAGGATCAGCGGGTAGTGGCCCACGGGCCGGAAGGAGTACAGGCGCTCCACGCCGTCCAGCGCCGCAGTCCCGACGAACGAGCCTGTGCCTTCTGCCTGAAAGCGCAGCATGTTGGGCGAGCCCGCGATGGACTTGCCCACGTCGGCGTCGCCATAGGGGAAGCGGGAAATCACCACCCCATCCTGCCGGAACAGGTTGGCGCCGCTGTTGTAGCCCAGGTCGAGCGTACCGAACAGCTCGTTGAAATAGCTCAGCCGAATGGCGCCCACCACCGTGCCGGCAAAGCTGCCGTCTGGGTGGTAATAGGCGCGGGAGATCGGCAGAACGTTCAGCCCCGTGACCCGAGACGGGACGGGCTTGCCAACAAACAGGCCGCGTTCGCCCCGGTCGCGGCCCGCCAGAAAGTAGTCGCGGTCGGCAAAGTTGGCACGGCGAGGGACGATGGACCCGGAATCCAGGATGACATTGCCCTGGGCGTCCAGCACCAGCACGTCGCCCGCGCCGCGTGAGCGCAAGGAGTTGTCAAACACCACCCGCGAGCGCAGGTCGGGGGGCAGCGCCCACACCTCCGGCCGGGCCACCTCGCGCGCCACGCCCTCCAGGGATTTGTCGAACGAGTCCAGCGACCACGCCAGGCCCTGCTCCAGGG
>DATLGV010000618.1:0-4527 GCA_035540275.1 Acidovorax sp.
CCCGGAGACTGCGCGATCATCGCACAAAGCATCGACTGATCGCACGCAATCGGCAGCGCCGGATATCGCTTTGATCTGGATCAACCTACGCTCACTGCCATTGGTTTTCGGTATCTCCCCAGCTTCCACATCCCTTTCCCAGAGGTTTCCCATGCGCACCCAGGTTGCCATCATTGGTGCCGGCCCCGCCGGCCTGCTGCTCGGTCAGTTGCTTCACCAATCCGGCGTTGACGCCGTCATCATCGAGCAGCGCAGCCCCGACTACGTGCTCGGCCGCATCCGAGCCGGGGTGCTGGAGAAGGTCTGCATGGACCTGCTGGACCAGGCAGGCGTGAGCGCCCGCGCCCATGCCGAGGGCCTGCCGCACGACGGCATCGAGTTGCTGTTCAAGGGCCAGCGCCACCGCATCGACCTGCACGAGCTGACCGGCGGCAGCCGCGTGACCGTCTACGGCCAGACCGAAGTGACCCGCGACCTGATGGATGCCCGCGCCGCAGCAGGCCTGACCACCGTGTACGACGCGCAGAACGTGCAAGTGCACGACTTTGACGGCCAGCACCCGCGCGTGACGTACGAGAAGGACGGCCAGACCCACGAACTGGCCTGCGACTTCATCGCGGGCTGCGATGGCTACCACGGCGTGTGCCGCGCCAGCGCACCGGCCGACCTGCTCAAGACCTATGAGCGCGTGTACCCCTTTGGCTGGCTGGGCGTGCTGGCCGACGTGCCGCCCGTGTCGCACGAACTCATCTACGCCAACACCGAGCGCGGATTTGCGCTGTGCAGCATGCGCAGCGCCACGCGCAGTCGCTACTACGTGCAGGTGCCTACGACTGACAAGGTCGAGAACTGGACCATCGACCAGTTCTGGACCGAGCTGGGCAACCGCCTGGACCCCGAGGCCCGCGCCCACCTGGTCACCGGCCCGGCGCTGGAGATGAGCATCGCCCCGCTGCGCAGCTTTGTGGCCGAACCCATGCGCTTTGGCCGCATGTTCCTGGCCGGCGATGCCGCCCACATCGTGCCCCCCACCGGCGCCAAGGGCCTGAACCTGGCCGCCAGCGACGTGGGTTATCTGTGGACCGCACTGTCCGAGTTCTACAACGAGAAATCCTCCGTGGGCATCGACACCTACTCCGACCGCTGCCTGCGCCGCGTGTGGCGTGCCGAGCGCTTCTCGTGGTGGTTCACCTCGCTGATGCACCGCTTTCCTGAGACGGGCGAGTTCGGCCAGAAGATTCAGGAAGCGGAGCTGGACTACCTCGTCCACTCGCGCGCAGCATCGGTGTCGCTGGCGGAGAACTATGTGGGATTGCCGATGAACTTCGGCGCCTGATCCTCCACTCAGTCTGGCAACGGGCACAAAAAAGCGGCTTCCTTGGAAGCCGCTTTTCGTTGGGCGCCCGCCGGGCGAGTCAATGGCGGAAGTGGCGCACGCCGCTGAAGACCATGGCCACGCCACGCTCGTTGGCCGCGTCGATCACTTCGTTGTCGCGCATCGAACCACCGGGCTGGATCACGCAGGTCGCACCCGCATCCACCACCACATCCAGGCCGTCGCGGAAGGGGAAGAACGCATCGCTCGCCACGACCGTGCCTTGCAAAGTCAGGCCTGCGTGGCCCGCCTTGATGCTGGCGATGCGGGCCGAGTCCAGGCGGCTCATCTGGCCCGCGCCCACGCCCATGGTCATGCCGCCCTTGCAGAAGACGATGGCATTGCTCTTGACGTACTTGGCCACCTTCCAGGCAAACAGCAGGTCTTCCATTTCTTCCAGCGTGGGCTGCTTCTTCGTCACGACCTTGAGGTCGATGAGCGACAGCTCGTGGTTGTCGGCCGTCTGCAGCAGCAGGCCCGAGCCGATGCGCTTGGCGTCCATGGCGTTGCGGCCACGTTCCCAATCTGTCAGGTTCTGGGTCTTGCCACCGTGGGCGGGCAGGGCAATCTTGAGCAGGCGCACATTGGCCTTGGCCTTGAAGATCTCCAGCGCCTCGGCGGTGAAGTCGGGGGCCATCAGCACTTCGACAAACTGCTTGCTGACCTGCGCTGCAGCGGCGCCGTCCACCACGCGGTTGAACGCAATGATGCCGCCAAAGGCGCTGGTGGGGTCGGTCTGGAAGGCCTTGCTGTAGGCGCTGAGGGCATCCAGGCCCACGGCCACGCCGCAGGGGTTGGCGTGCTTGACGATCACGCAGGCGGCGGCTTCAAAGCTCTTCACGCATTCCCACGCGGCATCGGCGTCGGCAATGTTGTTGTAGCTCAGCTCCTTGCCCTGCAGCTGCACGCCGGTGACCAGCGAGCCTGGGGCGGGGTGCAGGTCGCGGTACAGCGCGGCCTGCTGGTGGCTGTTTTCGCCGTAGCGCAGGTCCTGCACCTTGGTGAAGATGCCGTTGCTCTGGCCGGGGAACTGGGTGCGTGTGGGCACATAGGTTTCCGACAGTTTTTCGGCCTCGAACGTGACGGACGAGAGGTAGTCGCTGATGGCGCCGTCGTACTGTGCGATGCGGTTGAACGCGGCCACCGACAGCGCAAAGCGCAGCTTGTCGCTCAACTTGCCACCGGCTTTCAGTTCGGCCAGCACGGCGTCGTACTGGTCGGCCGAGGTGATCACGCCCACATCCTTCCAGTTCTTGGCGGCACTGCGCACCATGGCGGGACCGCCGATGTCGATGTTCTCGATGGCGTCGGCCAGCGTGCAACCGGCCTTGGCCACGGTGGCTTCAAAGGGGTACAGGTTCACCACCAGCAGGTCGATGGTGTCGATGCCGTGCTCCTTCAACGCAGCCATGTGCTCGGGCAGCTCGCGGCGGGCCAGCAGGCCGCCATGCACCTTGGGGTGCAGCGTCTTCACGCGGCCGTCCAGCATCTCGGGGAATTGCGTGACCTCGGCCACTTCGGTCACGGGCAGGCCCTTGTCGGCCAGCAGCTTGGCGGTGCCGCCGGTGGACAGCAGCTTGATGCCCAGCGCGTGCAGCGCTTGCGCGAATTCGACGATGCCGGTCTTGTCAGAGACGGAGAGGAGTGCGTTCATGGTGGTGGTGCGGAGGTTTTGAATGAAAACGGGCTGTAGCGCAATTGCATCATGCGCTGGCAGCTATTAATTTAGTAGTTGTATGTCTTGTAGAGCAGTCAGAGACTGAGAGTCTCTTAGAGCAGCTTGTGCTCGACCAGCTTCTTGCGCAGGGTGTTGCGGTTCAGGCCCAGCCATTCGGCTGCGCGCGACTGGTTGTTGTCGGCCTGCTGCATCACGACTTCCAGCAGCGGCCGTTCGACCACGCGCACCAGCATGTCGTACATGCCATCGGGCGTCTCGCCGCCCAGGTCGCGAAAGTAGCCTTGCAGGCTTTCGCGCACGCATTCTTCTATGTGTTTCTTGCTCATGCAGCCAATCCCTCTTGTTCTTCTGTGTCGGCATCCACGTCGGTAGCGGCAGGCAGCCGGTCCATCTGCTGGCCCAGGGCGTCCAGGTAGTCGGCCACGGCCTGCCACTGCGTGGTGCAGTCTTCGATCGTATTGATGTGTGCCCGCAAGGCCTCGCCGCCCGGCAGCGCGCGCAGGTACCAGGCAATGTGCTTGCGCGCACTGCGCACCCCGGTCAGCTCGCCATACAGGCTGTAGTGGTCGTGCAGGTGGTCGAGCAGCAGGCGGCGCACCTCGGCCACCAGCGGTGGCGCCAGGTGTTCGCCCGTGGCCAGAAAGTGGCCGATCTCGCGGAAGATCCAGGGCCGGCCCTGGGCGGCACGGCCGATCATGATCGCGTCGGCGCCCGTGGCGGCCAGCACGTCGCGCGCCTTCTCGGGCGAGGTGATGTCGCCATTGGCCACCACGGGCACCTTCACGGCTGCCTTGACGGCCGCGATGGTGTCGTACTCCGCATGGCCCTTGTAGCCCTGCTCGCGGGTGCGGCCGTGCACGGTGAGCATCTGGATGCCCACGGCCTCGAACTGCCGCGCAAGCTGCACGGCGTTCTTGTGCTGCTGGCACCAGCCGGTGCGCATCTTCAGCGTGACGGGCACGTTGAAAGGCGCACAGGCCTCGACCACGGCAGCGGCAATCTCCACCGCCAGGGCTTCGTTCTGCATCAGTGCAGAGCCCGCCCATTTGTTGCACACCTTCTTGGCCGGGCAGCCCATGTTGATGTCGATGATCTGCGCGCCGCGTTCCACGTTGTAGACCGCGGCCTCGGCCATCATCGGCGCATCGGTGCCGGCGATCTGCACGGCAATGGGGCCCGGCTCCCCCTCATGGTTGGCCCGGCGCGAGGTCTTGAGGCTGTTCCACAGGTCCTTGCGCGAGGTCACCATCTCGCTCACCGCGTAGCCCGCCCCCAGCGCCTTGCACAGTTGGCGGAACGGCCGGTCGGTGACGCCCGCCATCGGGGCGACGAACAACCGGTTCGCCAAAGAAATGTGGCCGATTTGCATGAGCGGGGATGGGCAGCGGGGGCAGCAAGAGATGCTGAAAAAGGAGGCGGGATTGTACCTGCTCAAAATTTCAGCAACTGAAATGGGGCACACGCTGTTTCTATC
>DATLGV010000619.1:0-8039 GCA_035540275.1 Acidovorax sp.
GCCGAACCCGCAAGGCGACTCACCGAACCCGGCTCAGGAATGGTTTTTGACCCGGCTTTTTTGAGACGCTTTTTTTAACTTCACAGGATTTTCATCATGAACAAGACCGCCCGTTTCCTCTCCGTCGCCGCTGTGGCCGCCTTCGCCGCTTTTGGCGCCCATGCCAGCGAGGCCGATGGCTCGGAATATGCCCTGAAGTTCGAGACCAACCGCACCCGCGCCGAAGTGGCCGCCGAGGCCGCTACGGTGGCCCAGACCCGCAGCCAGGAGCCTGCTGGTTCGCGTGTGATGACCTACCAATCCACCGCTGACCGCGCTGCCGTGCGGGCCCAGGCTGCCGAAGCCCTGCGCACCGGCCAGATCTCTTCGGGCGAAATCGGCAACGCGATGTAATGGCCACAGGCCCCGTGCGCACGGCATGGGGGCTTTGTGAAAGAACCGTGCAAATGCAAAAGGCCGGGGCCCTGTGTGGGGCCCCGGCCTTTTTGTGACGCCACTGCAGGAGTGGCCCGGCGCTCAGGGGATCAGCGTGACGCCGGTCTTGGCCTGGAGGGTCTCAAAGGTCACGCCGGGAGCCAGTTCCACCACCTTCAGGCCCTGGGGCGTCACGTCCAGGACGGCCAGGTCGGTGATGATGCGGTCCACCACGCCCACGCCCGTGAGGGGCAGCGTGCAGGCAGGCAGGATCTTCAGGTCCTCGGTGCCATCCTTCTTGCGCGCCACATGCTCCATGAGCACGATCACGCGCTTGACGCCCGCCACCAGGTCCATGGCGCCGCCCATGCCCTTGACCATCTTGCCGGGGATCATCCAGTTGGCCAGGTCGCCCTTTTCGCTGACCTGCATGGCGCCCAGAATGGACAGGTTGATCTTGCCGCCACGGATCATGGCGAACGACTGGTCGCTGCCGAAGATGGACGAACCCTTGATGGTCGTCACCGTCTGCTTGCCAGCATTGATCAGGTCCGGGTTCACCTGGTCTTCGGTCGGGAAGGGGCCGATGCCCAGCATGCCGTTCTCGGACTGCAGCCACACTTCCTTGTCACCGGTGAAGTTGGCCACCAGCGTGGGGATGCCGATGCCCAGGTTCACATAAAAGCCGTCTTCGAGTTCTTGGGCCGCACGGGCGGCCATCTGGTCTTGGGTCCACGGCATGGTCAGGCTCCTGCTTTCTCGGTCTGAGCCGCGTGGTCACGCGGCGCTTCAGTAATGGTGCGTTTTTCGATGCGCTTTTCAGGCGTGGCATTGAGCACGATGCGGTGCACGTAGATGCCGGGCAGGTGGATGTCGTCGGGGGCCAGTTCGCCCACTTCCACGATCTTTTCCACTTCGACGATGCAGACCTTGCCTGCGGTAGCAGCAGCCGGGTTGAAGTTGCGCGCGGTAAGGTTGAAGCGCAGGTTGCCCGACTTGTCGGCCACGTCGGCCTTGACCAGCGACACATCGGGTACCAGGGAGCGCTCCATCACATAGGTTTCGCCGTCGAATTCGCGCAGCTCCTTGCCCTCGGCCACGATGGTGCCCACGCCGGTCTTGGTGAAGAAGGCCGGGATGCCCGCGCCGCCCGCACGCAGCTTTTCGGCCAGCGTGCCCTGGGGGGTGAACTCCAGCTCCAGCTCACCCGCCAGGTACTGGCGCTCGAACTCCTTGTTCTCGCCCACGTACGACGAAATCATCTTCTTGATCTGGCGGGTTTCGAGCAGCTTGCCCAGGCCGAAGCCGTCCACGCCCGCGTTGTTGGAGATCACGGTGAGGTTCTTGACGGCCGAATCACGCAGCGCGTCGATCAAGGCTTCAGGAATGCCACACAGCCCGAAACCGCCTACAGCCATGAGCTGGCCGTCTGCAACCACGCCCTTCAGGGCTTCGGCTGCGGAGGGGAATATCTTGTTCACCACGATCTCCTTAATGATGGGATGCGCTACGATACTACGTACTTAAATAAGTAGTTTTCCGTAAAGATTAGCACTATGGACGTGGATTACCGGCTCGCTTTTGACATGGCCCCTGTGGGGCTGGTGCTGTCGCGCAACCGCACCATGGTCGACTGCAACCGCCATGTGTGCGAGATGTTCGGTGCCTCGCGCGAGGTGCTGATCGGCCAGTCGTTCCAGATACTTTATCCGAGCGCTGACGAGTACGAGCGCCTGGGCGCGCACATGGAGCCCATCCTGAATGCCAAGGGCCACTATGCGGACAACCGCATCATGAAGCGCGCCAACGGCGAGGTCTTCTGGTGCCATGTGTCGGGCCGCGCGCTCAACCGCAATGCCCCGCACGAATCGGGCATCTGGAGCTTTGAGGACTTGAGCTCGCAGCGCGCCGTAAAGGCCGAGTTGACAGGCCGCGAACGGGAGGTGGCGGCCCGGCTGCTGGAAGGCCTGACCTCCAAGGAGATCGGCCGTGCGCTGGAGATCAGCCACCGCACCGTGGAGATCTACCGTGCACGCCTCATGCGCAAGTACAACGCGTCCACCGCCGCCGACCTGGTGCACAAGCTGCTGGCGGGCGGCTGAACCAGAGGGCCGCCTCGCCAGCTTGTCCGCCTACTTCGCCGGTCCGTCGATGACTTCGGCGGCAGTGCGAAATGCTTCTACCGCCGTCGGCAGGCCGCAATACACGCTGGCGTGCAGCAGCACCTCCTGCAGCTCCTCGGCGGTGGCGCCATTGTTCAGAGCGCCACGCACATGGCCCTTGAGTTCATGCTGCTTGCCCAGCGCGATCAGCATCGAAACCGTGATGAGGCTGCGGGTCTTGCGGTCCAGCCCGGGCCGCTGCCAGACATCGCCCCATGCATTGCGCGTGATGTATTCCTGAATGGGCTGCGTGAAAGGGGTGGCGTTGCCCAGCGCGCGGTCCACAAAATCATCACCCATGACCTCGCGGCGGGTGGCCAGGCCTTTTTCGTAGTCTTTGGATGGGGGTTGTGTCACGCGGGCTCTCCTTGAAAGGTTGAAACGTCAAGGCCTGATGGTAGCGAGCACACGCAGGGCCGCCGTCATGAAAACCACAGAGCAAAAAGCCCGGCGCGTGCAGTGCACACACCGGGCTCGGTCAAGGCATGCTCGGCCCACCCCACGCCGTCCTTGGACGGCATGGAGCAGAGACCCTGGGGGTCAGGCGCTGGCGCCGCCTGCGGCCAGGTCAAACCGGTCCAGGTTCATCACCTTGGTCCAGGCTTTTACGAAGTCCTGCACGAACACCGCCTGCGCATCGCTGCTGGCATAGACCTCGGCCAGCGCGCGCAGCACGGAGTTGGAGCCGAACACCAGGTCGGCCACCGTGCCGGTCCATTTTTTGGCGCCGGTGCTGCGGTCCACCCCTTCCAGCACACCCGCTGCGCCCGCCGACTTCTGCCATTGGGTGCGCATGTCGAGCAGGTTCACAAAGAAATCATTGCTCAAGGTGCCGACGCGCTGTGTGAAGACACCATGGGCCGCCTGATTCACATTGGCTCCCAGCACGCGCAGGCCCCCCACCAGCACCGTCATCTCGGGCGCTGTCAGCGTGAGCTGGTTGGCGCGGTCCACCAGCAACTCGGCCACGGCGCCTTCCAGGCCAGGGCGCACATAGTTGCGGAAGCCATCGGCCACAGGCTCCATGACCTCGAACGAAGGCACATCGGTCTGCTCCTGCGAGGCGTCGGTGCGGCCGGGGGTGAAAGGCACGGTCACCTCCTGCCCGGCATGCTTCGCTGCAGCCTCGACGGCGGCGCCACCGGCCAGCACGATCAGGTCAGCGAGCGAGATCTTCTTGCCGCCCGTCTGCGCGGCATTGAAGTCGCGCTGGATGGCTTCGAGCTGACCCAGCACCTTGGCCAGCTGTGCAGGCTGGTTCACGGCCCAGTCCTTTTGCGGAGCCAGGCGAATGCGCGCGCCGTTGGCACCGCCGCGCTTGTCGCCGCCCCGGAAAGTGGAGGCCGAGGCCCAGGCCGTGGACACCAATTCTGGAATGGACAGGCCCGATGCCAGCACCTTGGCCTTGAGCGCGGCGATGTCCTGCGCGTTGACCAAAGCGTGATCCACGGCGGGAACGGGGTCTTGCCAGATGAGCACTTCAGCGGGGACTTCCGGGCCCAGGTAGCGGGCACGCGGCCCCATGTCGCGGTGCGTGAGCTTGAACCAGGCGCGCGCAAACGCATCGGCAAACTGCTCGGGGTGCGCCAAAAAGCGGCGCGAAATCTTCTCGTAGGCCGGGTCAAAGCGCAGCGACAGGTCGGTGGTGAGCATGGTGGGCACCAGCTTCTTCGACGGGTCGTGGGCGTGCGGGATCGTCGCCGCTGCCCCCTTGGCCGTCCACTGGTGGGCACCGGCGGGGCTCTTGGTCAGTTCCCACTCGTAGCCAAACAGGTTCTCAAAATAGTTGTTGCTCCACTGCGTGGGTGTGGTGGTCCAGGTCACTTCCAGGCCGCTGGTGATCGTGTCGCCGCCCTTGCCTGAGCCATGGCCGCTCTTCCAGCCCAGGCCCTGCTCTTCGATGCCTGCGCCTTCGGGCTCCTTGCCTACCAGCGCAGCGTCGCCTGCGCCGTGGGTCTTGCCAAAGGTGTGGCCGCCGGCAATCAGGGCCACGGTTTCTTCATCGTCCATGGCCATGCGCGCAAAGGTGTCGCGGATGTCGCGCGCAGCAGCGATGGGGTCGGGGTTGCCGTTCGGGCCTTCGGGGTTCACATAGATCAGACCCATCTGCACGGCGGCCAGGGGGTTGGCCAGATCGCGCTCGCCGCTGTAGCGCTTGTCGCTGCCCAGCCAGGTCGATTCAGCGCCCCAGTACACGTTCTCATCGGGTTCCCACACATCGGGGCGGCCACCGGCAAAGCCAAAGGTCTTGAAGCCCATGGATTCGAGCGCCACGTTGCCCGTCAGGATCATCAAATCGGCCCACGAGATCTTGCGGCCATATTTCTGCTTGACCGGCCAGAGCAGGCGGCGCGCCTTGTCCAGATTGGCGTTGTCGGGCCAGCTGTTGAGCGGTGCAAAACGCTGCTGCCCTGCCCCTGCGCCACCCCGGCCATCGGCCAGGCGGTAGGTGCCCGCGCTGTGCCAGGCCATGCGCACAAACAGCGGTCCGTAGTGGCCAAAGTCAGCGGGCCACCAGTCCTGCGAGTCGGTCATGAGCGCGCGCAGGTCGGCCTTCACCGCAGCCAAGTCCAGGCTCTTGAATTCCTCGGCGTAGTTGAAGCCGTCGCCCATCGGGTCGGTGAGCGGCGAGTTCTGGTTCAGGGGGCGGAGATTGAGCTGGTTGGGCCACCAGTCGGCATTGCGGGGGCCCGTGGGCGTGGCCTTGGTGTGGTCAAAGGGGCACTTGGCTTCTGTCGTCATGGGTCATCTCCTGTGAAAGCGTGTCGGCAAAACGCATCGACAAGGCAGATGGTAGGAAGCAAACGATGACAGGTAAATTGAATCGATTGAATCTCATCAATAGCCAATTTCAATAAAACACCCTCACCCGATTGATTTCACTGCGCCCCATGGACTCACGAAACAGGAGTCCGCTTCAACGCAAGCGAGCCAACGGCAGTCCAGGTGCCCCCATATCAGCCCGCAGGATGCGACCATGGGTGGAATCGGTGACGTATACCGTGGCACGCCCTGCCCCGCCAAACGCCAGATTGGTGGTGGAGCTGCCCGGCGCACCGCGCAGCACCTGCACCGGCTCGGCGCGGTGGTTCAGCACCCACACATAGCCCAGGCCGGGGTTGGCCACCAGCAGGTGGCCTTCGGCATCCACGGCCAGGCCGTCGGGGCCGCTGGGGCCATACGAGGTGAAGAACTGGCTGACCTTCGCCACGCTGCCATCGGGCAGCAGCGGCACGCGCCACACGCAGTTGCCGCGCGTCACGGCCAAATACAGCACGCGGCCATCGGGTGACAAGGCCACGCCGTTGGGGCTGGGCACGTTGTGCAGCAGCAAGTCGAGCTGGCCGTTGGGGCGCAGGCGGTACAGGCGGCCACTCGGGTCGTGCAGGCCGCTTTGGCCCTGGTCGGTGAAGTAGAGGTTGCCTTCGGCGTCAAAGATCAGGTCGTTCACGCCCTTGAAGCGCTCGCTGTTACGGCGCTGCAGGTACGGGGTGACGGCGCCCGTCGCCACGTCGAGCTGCATCAAACCGTTCTTGTAGTCGGTGATGAGCAGCGTGCCGGGCTTCAAGAACTTCAGGCCGTTGGGCTCGCCGTCGTACTCGGCCACCAGCGCCCATTCGCCTTGGGGGTTGATGCGGAAGACGCGGCCCCAGGGGATGTCGCTGACGTAGAGGTTGCCAGCGTCGTCGAACACCGGGCCTTCGAGAAACGACTCGGTGATGGTGCCGCCCCGGTTGGCGTCGGCCCAGTCGCTGCGCTCGCGGCGGCGAAAGTGCTCGGGCATGGTGGTGAAGACATCGAGGTCGCGAACCTCGGGGGCTTGCAGCAAAAACATGGCGGATCTTTCCAATTCGTTCAGGCGGGGGCGGCGGTATCGAAACCATACAGCCGCGCCGGGTTGTCGACCAGGATGCGGTCCATGGCGGCATCGCTGCCAGCCCAGGCCTGCAGCAGGTCCACCAGATCGGCATCGTTCACGGTGCCGGGCGTCTCGGTGGTGTGCGGCCAGTCGCTGCCCCACACCAGGCGGTCGGGCGCAGCCTGCACCAGGGCCTGGCCCAGCGGCAGCGTGTCGGCGTAGCTGGGGCCATGCACGGTCGAGCGCATGTAGGCGCCCGAGAGCTTGACCCAGGTAGTGCCTCCATCGAGCAGGCCGCGCACCACGCCATAGGCCTGCGCAGCGGGGCCTTCAGCCGGGTCGATGCGGCCCAGGTGGTCGATGACCAGGGGCACGGGCAGGGTTTGCAACTGGGGCGCCAGTGCGATGAGTTGCTCGGGGTGCGCAAAGATCTGAAGATGCCAGCCCGCGCAGGCCGGGTGCTCGGCCAGCTTGCGGGCCAACGTGGCCAGCATGGCGGGCGTGGTGGTGCCCCACGATTGGGGCGAGACAAAGTTGACCCGCAGCCCGCGCACACGGCGTGCGGCCAGATGGGCCAGTTCATAGGCACTCACGCCATCGCCCACCACGGCCACGCCGCGTGCATCGTCGCCCAGTTGGTCCAGCGCATCCAGCGTGCAGGCGTTGTCGGTGCCGTAGGTGGAGGGCGTGGCCACCACCGTGCGCGTGGTGCCCAGGCGCGCCTGCAACTGCCGGTACGCCGCCACGGGTGCCACCGGCGGCGTGCGTGGCCAGTGGGCTGACGGCGCAAAGCGCGGGTCAAAGATGTGCATGTGGCTGTCGCACGCGCCGGGAGGCAACGGGCGCTGCGGGCGGTTCAGGCCCACCGAGTGCGGTACGGGCGTGGTCAGTGCTGGCAGGGGCATGGGTCAGTCGAGTTTGATATTGCCCTTCTTCACCACCTCGCCCCACTTCGCGTCTTCCTTCTTCAAAAAGGCGGCGAAGTCTGCAGGCGTGGAGCCCACCGGCTGCGCGCCCAGGTCGGCCAGGCGCTGCTTCACTTCGTCTTCCTTCAGCACGTCTTGCAGGGCTTGCTGCAGCTTGGCGGCGATGGGGGCGGGCACGCCTGCGGGCAGGAACACGCCATTCCACTCATAGGCCTCGTAGCCGGGGATGGCAGCCTCGGCCACCGTGGGCACATCGGGCAGGCGCTTGGAGCGCTCAGGCGCCGACACGGCCAGTGCACGCAGTTTGCCGCCTGCCACATGCGGGTAGGTGGCGGCCACGGTGCCGAACATGAAGTCCACCTGGCCAGCCATCACATCGGTGATGGCGGGGCCGCCGCTCTTGTAGGGCACATGCACCATATCAAGGCCTAGCTTCTGCGCCATCAGCTCTGCCGCCAGGCGCTGCACCGTGCCGCTGCCGCCCGAGGCGAAGTTGATCTTGCCCGGTTGCGCCTTGGCCTTGGCGATCAGCTCGCCCACGTTCTTGTAGGGCGCATCGCTTTTGACGATCAGCACGTTGGGCGCCAGCAGCACCAGCGACAGCGGCTGCAGTGCGGTACTGGCGTAGGGCATCTTGGGGAACAGGTGCGGGTTGATGGAGTACGGCGTGGCGTCGTA
>DATLGV010000620.1:0-3554 GCA_035540275.1 Acidovorax sp.
ATGCGGGCCGTGACCCAAAGACCCGACAGTTTAACGACCGCCCTGCACCAGCGCATCACCCAGGCCATTGCCGCCGAGGGCGGGTGGCTGGGTTTTGACCGCTTCATGGCCCTGGCGTTGTATACGCCCGGCCTGGGCTATTACGCCAACGACTCCACCAAATTCGGCGCCATGCCCGATTCCGGCAGCGACTTTGTGACCGCCCCCGAACTCACGCCCCTGTTCGGCCAGACGCTGGCCGTGCAGGTGGGCGAGGCCCTGGAGCGCACTGCTACCTCCGAGGTCTGGGAATTCGGTGCGGGCTCCGGCGCGCTGGCGCTGCAGTTGCTGGATGCCCTGGGCGACCAGGTGCAGCGCTACACCATCGTGGATCTGTCGGGCAGCCTGCGCGCCCGCCAGCAGGCCAGGCTGATCGCCCACGCCCACAAGCTGCGTTGGGTGGATGCGCTGCCCGAGCAATTCAGTGGCGTGGTGGTGGGCAACGAGGTGCTGGACGCGATGCCCGTGCAGTTGCTGGCGCGCCATGGCGGCCAGCAGGGCGGTGTGTGGCATGAGCGCGGTGTGACGGTGGCCGAAGACGGCCGCTTTGCCTGGACCGACCGCCCCACCGACCTGCGCCCGCCCATCGCCATCGAAGGCCCGCAGGACTACCTGACCGAAATCCACGCCCAGGGCGAAGGCTTCATGCGCATGCTGGCCGACCGGCTCACGCGCGGCGCGGCCTTCTTGCTGGACTACGGCTTTGGCGAAGACGAGTACTACCACCCCCAGCGCCACATGGGCACGGTGATGTGCCACCAGGGCCACCTGGCTGACAGCGACCCTCTGGTGGAGGTGGGCCGCAAAGACATCACCGCCCACGTCAACTTCACCGCCATGGCGCTGGCCGCGCAGGAGGCGGGCCTGAACGTGCTGGGCTATACCACGCAGGCGCATTTCCTCATCAACTGCGGTCTGCTTCCAAAAATGGAGCATCTACCGCAAGCCCAGCGGGCGACAGCGGCCAAATTGATCATGGAGCACGAGATGGGCGAGCTGTTCAAGGTGCTGGCCGTGGGTGCGGGCGAGCCGTGGGAGCCGCTGGGGTTCAGCCACGGCGACCGTTCGCACCGGCTCTGACCGCCCGCGGCCGCGCTGCCCATGTTCCGCTGGCTTCTCGTCATCCTCCTGGCCCTGGTGTTCATCAGCTGGCTGTCGCCGCTGCTGCGCCGCATGGGCTTTGGGCGCTTGCCGGGGGACTTCCGGTTTCGGTGGCTGGGGCGGGACTGGGATGTGCCGCTGGCGTCCACCCTGCTGCTGAGCTTTGTGGTCAGCCTGATCACCAAGCTGTTGTAGTGCAGCGGCCGCTGCTATCTCAAATTAGCCCGCCGTCTGCAGCGCATCCAGAAACGCCTTGCGCCACCAGTGCACATCGTGCTCCCGGATGCGCGCCATGAGCTTCTGGTGGCGCGCCTGCCGCTCGGCCAGCGGCATCTGCAGCGCCTGCTGGATGCTGTCGGCCATGCCCTGGGGGTCGTAGGGGTTCACCAGCAGCGCTTCTTTCAATTGCTCTGCCGCACCCGCAAAGCGTGACAGCACCAATACGCCGGGGTTGTCCGGGTCTTGCGCCGCCACATATTCCTTGGCCACCAGGTTCATGCCGTCGCGCAGCGGTGTGACCAGCCCCACGGCGGCGGCGCGGCACAGGCCCGGCACGCGCTTGCGCGCCACCATGCGGTGGATGTAGCGCAGGGGCATCCAGTCCAGCTCGCCGTAATCGCCGTTGACCGAGCCGCACAGCCCCTCCAGCTCCTGCCGCAGGTCGGCATAGGCGTGCACATCGTCGCGGCTGGGCGAGGCGATCATGATCATCGTCGCGCTGCCCCGGTTTTCGGGGTAGCGGTCCAGCAGCTCGCGAAAGGCCCGCACGCGGTGCGGGATGCCCTTGGAGTAGTCGAGCCGGTCAATGCCCAGCAGCAGGCGCCTGCGTGAATACTCGGCACGCATGTTCTCGCAGGTCTCCACCGCGTCAGGGGCGTGCGTGAGGCGCGTGAACTCGTCCACGTCGATGCCGATGGGAAACGACTGCACCACCACCGTGGCGCCGAAGGCGCGCACGCGCCTTTCGTCCACTGCTTCGGCGCTGCCTTCGTCGCGCACGTAGCGCGTGAAATGCGAAACATCGGCCTCGCTCTGCAGGCCCACCAGGTCGTAGGCAAACAGCGAACGCATCAGCCATTCGTGCTGCGGAATGGCCGCCATGATGAGCGGCGGTGGCATGGGGATGTGCAGAAAGAACCCGATGCGCTGCCTGCAGCCCATGGCGCGCAGCTCGGCGGCCAGCGGGATCAGGTGGTAGTCGTGCACCCAGATCACATCGTCGTCGCGCAGCAGCGGCAGCAGCTTGCGCGCAAACATCTGGTTCACGCGGCGGTAGCCCGCGATGTAGCTGGCATTGAAGTCGGCCAGGTCCAGTCGGTAATGGAACACCGGCCACAGCACGCTGTTGCTGTAGCCGTGGTAGTAGCTGTCGTGGTCTTCGCGGCACAGGTCCACGGTGGCCAGGGTGACGGCACCGGCCTGGCGGGTGTGCAGGTCGCCCTCGCCGGGTGTGCCGCCTTCGGCCACGGTACCGCTCCACCCAAACCAGAGTCCGCCGGTCTGGTTCAGGGCCTCGCCCAGAGCGACGGCCAGGCCGCCTGCAGCGGGTTTGCGGGGATCGGCCAGGCGGTTGGAGATGACGACAAGACGGCTCATGGACCGATCATCGTTGTGCATCGATCCCGGCCGGTGTCGGACAGGGCCTCAAATCACGCTGTCCCAGGGGGCAGAAAGCCGCACGGCCGCGTTGATCACCCCCACCATCGAGTAGGTCTGGGGGAAATTGCCCCACATCTCGCGGGTGTCGGGGTGCGTGTCTTCGGACAGCAGGCCCAGCGGGTTGCGGGCGGCCAGCATGGTCTCGAAGATGGCCCGTGCCTCGGCCTTGCGGCCAATGCGCGCCAGCGCATCGATGCGCCAGAAGGTGCAGATGTTGAAGGTCGTCTCGGGTTTGCCGAAATCGTCGGCCGCCTCGTAGCGCCGCATGTAGGGGCCGTCGCACAGGCTCTTTTCCATGGCCTCCACGGTGCTCACAAAGCGCGGGTCCTTGGGGTCGATGAGGCCCACCTCGGCCATCAGCAGCACGCTGGCGTCCAGCTCGTGCCCGCCAAAACTCTCGGCAAACGCCTGGCGTTCTTCGCACCACGACTTGTCGAGGATCTCGGCGCGCATGCGGTCGGCATGTTGCTGCCAGTGGCTGGCACGGTCGGCCAGCTGCAGCGTGGCGGCGATCTTGGCCAGGCGGTCGCAGGCGGCCCAGCTCATCAGGGCCGACGAGGTGTGCACCCGCGCACGTGTGCGCAGCTCCCACATGCCCGCATCGGGCTGGCCGTACACGCGCACCGCGTTGTCGCCCACCTGTTCCAGTCGCGTGAATTCGGCCAGGCCCGCGCGGTGCAGCAGGCGGTGGTCGTGGAAGGCCTGGGCCGCGCCCAGCACGATGTTGCCGTACACGTCGTGCTGAAAATGCTCGG
>DATLGV010000621.1:0-1712 GCA_035540275.1 Acidovorax sp.
GATCAGCGACATCACCAAGGTGATCAGCGCCGACACCTTCGAGCGCCCTATTTACGCCGGCAACGCCATCGCCACCGTGCAGAGCGGCGACGCCGTCAAGGTCATCACCGTGCGCACCACCGGCTTTGACGCCGCGGCCGCCACGGGCGGCAGCGCCGCCGTCGAAACCACGGCCGCCGCCGCCGACAGCGGCAAGAGCAGCTTCGTGGGCCGCGAAGTGACCAAGAACGACCGCCCCGAACTCACCGCCGCCAAGATCATCGTCTCGGGCGGCCGGGCCCTGGGCAGCGCCGAGAAGTTCACCGAAGTCATGACGCCCCTGGCCGACAAGCTGGGCGCCGCCATCGGCGCATCGCGCGCGGCCGTGGACGCGGGCTACGCCCCCAACGACCTGCAAGTGGGCCAGACGGGCAAGATCGTGGCGCCGCAGCTGTATGTGGCCTGCGGCATCTCGGGGGCGATCCAGCACCTGGCGGGCATGAAGGACTCCAAGGTGATCGTGGCGATCAACAAGGACCCCGAGGCGCCGATGTTCTCGGTGGCCGACTACGGCCTCGAAGCCGACCTGTTCACGGCCGTGCCGGAACTGGTCAAGGCGATCTCGTAAGGAGGTTCTACGCCATGGGTTTGCTGCGCCAATGCCTGCAGGAGGTGCGTGAGCGGCAATGCCCGCAACCGCCTATTCTTACCCCGCCATGCACAGTTGAGTACCACAATCCTGCGCAGTGGCATCACCTTGAAGGTGTACAGCTCGCTTCTGTTAGCGAGTTGCACCGCCATGCTTCCCACCACCGCATCTTGGGGGCCCAGAGCGTGGAGGGCTAATCCATATGGCCGTTTTCACCCCGGCAAGCTTAGCGTTCGTTTAAGGCAAGGCAGAAAAAAGCCGCACTCGTCGTTGCGCACCTTGCCCAGGCAGAGAGCCTGGGCTACGGCACGCGCCTAGATTGCAGCTTTTTCCAGCCTAGCGGGCACCATGAAAAGACTTTGAACACGCTCTCAGGAGAAACCGCCATTTTCCGCACCCTGCTCAAATCCAAGATCCACCGCGTCAAGACCACGCACTGCGAGCTGCACTACGAAGGCTCGTGCGCCATCGACGAAGACCTGCTGGACGCCGCCAACAACTGCGAGAACGAGCAGGTGCACATCTGGAACGTGGACAACGGCGAGCGCTTCGTTACCTACGCCATCAAGGGCCAGCGCGGCAGCGGCATGATTTCCGTGAACGGCTCGGCCGCGCGCCGCGCCTGCGTGGGCGACTTGCTCATCATCGCGGCCTTCGCCCAGGTGCACGAAGACCACGTGGCCGCGCACCAGCCGCAGCTCGTGTTCGTGGACGCGCACAACCGCCAGACCGCGCCGCGCCACCACGCGCCCACGCAGCCCCTGTGATGCCGGCCGCCGACACCCTCGCCGCGCGCAGCCTCGCCAGCGTCTGGCACCCCTGCACGCAGATGAAGCGCCATGAGGCCGAGCCGCCCGTGGCCATCGCGCGCGCCCAGGGGCCGTGGCTGCACGGTACCGACGGGCGGCGCTACCTGGATGGCATCAGTTCCTGGTGGGTCAACCTGTTCGGCCACGGCCACCCGCACATCCAGGCCGCGCTCACCGACCAGCTCGCGCGGCTCGACCACGTGATGCTCGCGGGCTTCACGCACGCGCCCGTGGTGGAACTCTCCGAGCGCCTGGCCGCGCTCACGGGCCTTGGC
>DATLGV010000622.1:0-1784 GCA_035540275.1 Acidovorax sp.
GGGCATCTTCAAAGGGGCAACACAGAAGGCTTAGAGTGGTTAACAAAACTCAGCGAAGCGGTTCTGGCTAGGCGCTGTGTCGCAGGCAGTACGAGCAGTACGACAAGACACAGCAACGACGCCAGAAGAGTTTTGTTAGCCGCTCTTACTGCGTGGCCCAGGCGGCAAAGCGCTTCTCCAGCGCCTCGCCCTGGTCGGCCCAGAAGCCCACGCTGAACTGCAGCGCTTCCTTGGCGTTGGTGGCCGAGGTGGGCAGGTCGTCCAGCACCTTTTTGTCCAGCGATGCCAGGGCCTTGCTGTTGGCCGGGCCGTAGGCAATGTTCTGCGCATAGGCCGCTTGCTGGGGCGTCTGCATGGTGAAGGCGATGAACTTCACGGCCGCATCCTTGTTGGGCGTGCCCTTGGGGATGGCCCAGTAGTCCAGGTCGTAGATGCCGCCGGGCCAGTAGATCTTGAGGTTGCGGCCTTCGCGGTTGGCGGCGTCGATGCGGCCGTTGAACACGGTGGTCAGTGCCACGTCGCCCGCCACCAGGAACTGCGGTGCCTGGGCACCGGCCTCCCACCACTGGATGTTGGGCTTGAGTTCCGTCAGCTTCTTGAACGCGCGGTCGGCACCGTCCCTGGTGGCCAGCACCTTGTACACGTCGGCGGGCTTCACGCCGTCGGCCAGCAGCGCAAATTCGAGGTTGTAGCGCGCGCCCTTGCGCATGCCGCGCTTGCCGGGGATCTTCTTGGTGTCCCAGAAGTCGGTCCAGCTGGTGGGCGGGGTCTTGAGCTTGTCGCCGTTGTAGGCCATCACGGTGGACCACACAAAGATGCCCACGGCGCATTCGTTCACGGCGGCGGGCAGCAGGTCGGCCTTGGGCACGATCTTGCTGTAGTCGAGCTTTTCGTACAGGCCCTCGTCACAGCCGCGCGCGGCGTCGGGCGATTCGACCTCCACCACGTCCCAGGTCACCTTCTTGGTCTCGACCATGGCTTTGACCTTGGCCTGCTCGCCGTTGTATTCCACGGCCACGATCTTGGTGCCCTGCTTTTCGTAGGGCTCATAGAACGCCTTTTTCTGCGCATTGGCATTGGCGCCGCCGAAGTTCACGACAGTGAGTTGCTGTTGCGCAAAGCTGGGCAGGGCGACCAGGCAGGCAGCCAGCGATGCGCAGGCGATGAGGCTCTTTTTCATGGTGCAGATTTCCTTGGGTAGTGGAGGAGCGGGGACAGGGAAGTGAGAGGGATAAGTGGCGGGCAGCGGGGCGCAGCGGGGTTGTGCGGCGCCCCTACACGGCGTAGATGCGCGTTGCAGCGGGCGGGAACTCCAGCAGCACCTGGTCGCCCGGCTGCGCGTGGCTGGTGCCCAGGGGCGACAAGGCACGCTTGACCGTGGCCGGCTCCTGGCCGTGGCCCAGCTCGCACACGAGGCGCAGGTGGTCGCCGTAGTAGATGGTGCGCGCCACGGTGGCCGGGATGGCGTTGGGCCGGGGGTATTCGGACTGCGGGTGCAGCACGATGCGCTCGGGCCGCACGCAGGCCTGCACCCGCGCGCCCAGGGGGGCCTGGTTCACGTTGATGCCGGGCAGCAGAAAACCGCCGGGCATCTGGATGGCGGCGTCTGCCCCCGCGCCCTGCAGCGTGCCCGAGAGCACGGTGCTGTCGCCCACAAAACCCGCCACAAAGCGGTTGCTGGGCGTTTCGTACAGGCTCTCCACATCGGCCAGTTGCTGGATCACGCCTTCGTTGAACACGGCCACGCGGTCGCTCATGGTCAGGGCCTCGCCCTGGTCATGGGT
>DATLGV010000623.1:0-13251 GCA_035540275.1 Acidovorax sp.
GGTTGGCACGCCAGCGGGCAGCCAAGCCCTCCAGCCCCAGCAGCGAGAGCCAATTCATGTCTTGTCGCCTTTGTGCGGTGCCGTCATAAGGGATGAGGGATCAGCGGCGATCAACGGCGCGCCAGCAGGAAACCGACCAAAGCGCCTACAGCCAGCGCGGCCCCCGCCACGCGCCACGGTTCGTCATGGGCGTAGCGGTCAGCCGCCAATGCAGCTTCCTTGGCCTGGCGTGCTGCATCCTGGGCGGCGCGAACGGCAGATTCGCGCACGTTGTGCATGCCGTCGTCCAAGCGTTGGCGCAGCAGCTTGATTTCAGGCACTGCATCCAGGTCCTTGTTGGCCAGCAGGCCCCGCAGATCGGAAACCAGCTTTTCCAGTTCGCCCTGGGTGGTCGTGGTGTCAGAAGCAGTCATACAAGCCTTTCTGTGTAGTGCCTAAAGTGATGGGAAATCCCGCACGCCAACGTGGAGGACCGAAGTTCATCTTAGCCATCCGTGCAGAAACCCCTCGTAGGACGAGGACGCAAGAGGTTACTGATTGCCAATGGCTTGCCACAGATCAAACCAGCGCAGCCACATGCTCCGCAATGGCGAGGGCACTTGTCAAGCCGGGCGACTCGATGCCGAACAGGTTGACCAGCCCCGCCACCCCATGAATGGCGGGCCCTTGAATGACAAAGTCGGCAGCCGGTGCATCGGGCCCATGGATCTTGGGACGCATGCCCGCATAGCCGGGCGCCAGGGCGCCATCTGGCAAACCGGGCCAGTATTTGCGCACCTCGGCATAAAAGGCGTCGCCGCGCGCGGGGTCCACCTGCAGGTCATCGGGCGAATCCACCCATTGCACGTCCGGGCCGAACTTGGCCTGGCCGCCCAGATCGAGCGTGAGGTGTACGTCCAACCCAGCAGCCTCCGGCACCGGGTAGATCAGTCGGCTGAAAGGCGCCTTGCCCGTCAACGTGAAATAGTTTCCCTTGGCGTGAAAGGCCGTGGGGACATGGTGCGGGGCCAGCCCGGCAAACCGTGCAGCCAGCGCGGGGGCGCGCAGCCCAGCGGCGTTGACCACGGTGCACGCGCGCAGGCACGTGCCATCCGCCGCTTCCAAATCAATAGCATCAGAGCCAATAGATGCCAGCGCCAACGAAGAATTCAGTACGACAAGGCCGCCTGCATGCTCCAGATCGCCCTGCAATGCCAGCATGAGCGCATGGCTGTCGACAATGCCGGTGCTGGGCGAATGCAAGGCGCCGATGCAGGCCAGGGCGGGCTCGAGCGCCAGGGCTTCTTCACGGCTCAGGCGTTGCAGGTCGAGCACTCCGTTGGCACGGGCACGCACCTGGATGCCTTCCAGGCTGTCCAGCTGGGCGGCGGAGGTGGCCACCAACAGCTTGCCGCAACGGCGGTGGGGCACGCTGCGCTGCGCGCAGTAGGCATAGAGCAATTCCTTGCCCCGTACGCACAGGCGGGCCTTGAGCGAACCTGCGGGGTAATACAACCCCGCGTGAATCACCTCGCTGTTGCGCGAACTGGTGCCGGTGCCGATGGTATCCGCCGCCTCCAGCACCATCACCTCCCTCCCCTGCACCGCGAGCGCGCGGGCCACCGCCAGGCCCACCACGCCTGCGCCCACCACCACACAATCCACCGTATCGATCATCAGTAGGTCTCCACGCATCCCCTGCCGGGTGCCGCGTCAGGCCTGCTCAAAACCATCGAGCACATTGACGGCATTGGTGCCCAGCTCGGCTGCCGCATAGCCGCCCTCCAGCACAAACACCGTGGGCAGACCGAGCCGCGCCAGCCGCTCGCCCAGGCGCGTGAAATCTGACGAAGCCAGTGCAAACCGCGAGATGGGATCGCCCTCGAAGGCATCCAGCCCCAGGGATATCACCAGCCCGTCGGCACGGTACTCGGCAATGCGTACGCAAGCCTTCTCCAGCGCTTCGAACCAGGTCGCCGCGCTGGTGCCGGCGGGCAAAGGCAGATTGAGATTGAAACCGCCGCCAGCCCCCTCGCCCGTCTCGTCGGCGTGGCCCAGGTAGAAGGGGTACTCCGTGCGCGGGTCGCCATGCATGCTGATGAACAGCACATCGCTGCGGTCATAAAAGATGCTCTGCGTGCCGTTGCCGTGGTGGTAGTCCACATCCAGCACCGCCACACGCCGGGCGCCCTGGTTGCGCAAGGTCTGTGCGGCCACGGCGGCGTTGTTCAAGAAGCAATAGCCCCCCATGAAGTCCGGGCCCGCATGGTGGCCTGGCGGCCGTGTGCAGCAAAACGCTGCACGCGTGCCCTGCGCCACACGGGCCGCAGCACTGGCTGCCGCATCAGCCCCCGCCTTGGCGGCGGCCCAGGTGCCTGCAGCCATGGGCGTACCGTTGTCCATCGAATACAGACCGAGGCGCGCCACGAAGTTATGGGGCTCCACATCGCTGCGCAGCGTGCGCACCGGCCACACGGACGGAAAGGGTTGCACCGCAGCGTTGGCGGGGTCCAGCGCCAGCCATTGTTGCCAGGCGGTCTGCAAGAAGGCCAGGTAGCGCTGTGCATGCACCTGCGCCAGAACGCTGGTACTGTCCGCATCAGGTGCTGCCAGAGCATGACCCCGCGCACGCAGGGCCTCCTCCACGTAGTCCACCCGTGCGGGCTTTTCAAAACACGGCACACGTTCGCCCCGGAAGAATTCGTGGACGGGCGCATGCCCCTGGTGCAAGGGATTGTGGAAGGTGATCATGGATGCGGCGTTGCAGGTACGGGCACCAAATGTAGCGCGCAAGCCCCCGGCAAAACTCCATCGCGGATCCATACGACGCTTTTGCGGGCTGCAGGCCCTCTCGGACCGGAAAAGAAAAAATCCCTGCAAGTCAGGAACCTGCAGGGATTTTCAAATTGGTGGGTGATACATGGATCGAACATGTGACCCCTGCCGTGTGAAGGCAGTGCTCTACCGCTGAGCTAATCACCCGTCGCACGCACCTTGGAGAAAGATACCGCTGCGAAAAGTCTGGCAGCAACATGGTGGGTGATACATGGATCGAACATGTGACCCCTGCCGTGTGAAGGCAGTGCTCTACCGCTGAGCTAATCACCCTTGTCGCTGCGACAGCTTTCTATTATGGCACAGCTTTTCAGGCCGATTGGAGAGTTCGCCAAATTGTTTTGCCACCGCTGGCCTTGTCGATCTGCGTAAGCACCTCGGCATGGGCCGCCTGCTCCTGCTCGCTCGCCCGCAGCACGGGCAGAGCCAGGCCACGCAAATCGATGGCAGCCACCTTCACGCCGTCAGCGCTGTCATGGCCATCGTCGGCAATCAGCAAGGCATCCTGCCCGCGTGTGAGGTTGATGTACACGTCGGCCAGCAGCTCGGCGTCAAGCAAGGCGCCGTGCAGCGTGCGGCCCGAGTTGTCCACGCCCAGGCGGTCGCACAGGGCGTCCAGCGAGTTGCGCTTGCCCGGGTACATCTCCTTGGCCATGGCCAGCGTGTCGGTCACGCTCTGCACATGGGTGCCAAACGCCGGGCGTCCCACCAGCTCCAGCTCCTTGTTGAGAAAGCCCACATCGAACGCCGCGTTGTGGATGATGATCTCGGCGCCCTGCAGGTAATGCAGGATGTCGTCCACCACGTCGGCAAATTTGGGCTTGTCCTTCAGGAACTCGTTGCTGATGCCGTGCACCTTCAACGCGTCCTCATGGCTGTCCCGGCCCGGGTTGAAGTACAGGTGCAGGTTGTTGCCGGTCAGCTTGCGGTTGAGCAGCTCCACACAACCCAGTTCAATGATGCGGTCCCCCCCCTCGGCCGAAAGGCCGGTGGTTTCGGTGTCCAGAACAATCTGCCGGGACATCAGTGGTTTTCCTTGGCGTGGTTGATCGTGTATTTGGGAATTTCGACGATCAGATCGGTCTGCGCCAGGATGGCCTGGCACGACAGGCGTGACTGCGGCTCCAGGCCCCAGGCGCGGTCCAGCAGGTCTTCTTCCTCTTCTTCTGCCGCATTCAGCGAATTCAACCCCTGGCGCACGATGACGTGGCAGGTGGTGCAGGCGCAGCTCATGTCGCAGGCGTGCTCGATGTTGATGTGATTGTCCAGCAGGGCTTCGCAGATCGACGTGCCCGCAGGCGCCGTGATTTCGGTGCCTGCGGGGCAGTATTCGGGATGGGGAAGGATCTTGATGACGGGCATGGGGTGGTTTTCTTCTTGCTCAGAGGGATGCGCAGGGCCGAATCACAGGCTTGCGACGTTCTTGCCGGCCAGGGCCTGCTGGATACCGCGGTTCATGCGCTGGGCTGCGAACGCCTCGGTGCCTTTGGCCAGGGCTTCGGTGGCGGCCTCGATGGCCGCTGCATCGTCGGCGTCGCGCTGATGGCGCAGGGCCACCATCAGGGCGTCGATGGCAGCCCGCTCCTTGGGGCTGAGCACGTCGCCATCCGCGTCCAGTGCGCTTTGCGTGGCAATCAGCATGCGGTCGGCGTCCACGCGGGCCTCGACCACGGCGCGGGCTTTCATGTCCTGCGCGGCCGTGGCAAAGCCGTCCTGCAGCATGCGCGCGATCTCGTCGTCCGTGAGGCCATACGACGGCTTCACGTCAATGCGCGCCTCCACCCCACTGCCCTGCTCCTTCGCGGCCACGCTCAGCAGGCCATCGGCATCGACGGTGAAGGTCACACGGATGCGCGCAGCACCCGCCGCCATGGGGGGAATACCGCGCAACTCAAAGCGCGCCAGGCTGCGGCAGTCCTGCACCAGGTCGCGTTCGCCTTGCACCACATGGATGGCCAGGGCAGTCTGTCCGTCCTTGTAGGTGGTGAAGTCCTGCGCCTTAGCGGTCGGAATGGTCTCGTTGCGCGCGACGATGCGCTCCACCAGCCCGCCCATGGTTTCGATACCGAGCGACAGCGGAATCACATCCAGCAGCAGCAAGTCGCCGGCCGTGTTGTTGCCCGCCAGCTGGTTGGCCTGGATGGCAGCGCCCAAGGCCACGACTTCGTCCGGGTTCAGATTGGTCAACGGCTCCTTGCCGAAGAATTCGGCCACGGCACGCTGCACCTGCGGCATGCGGGTGGAGCCACCCACCATGACTACACCCTGCACCTCGTCGCGCGCCAGATGCGCATCGCGCAGGGCACGACGCACAGCCGCCATGGAGCGGGCGGTCAGATCGGCCGTCACCGCGTCAAAATCTGAGCGCTTGACGTCAAATTGCACCGAAGCGCTGGATAGGTCTGCCCTGAATGCTACCAAATCAGCAGCTGTCAACGCCTCTTTGCATTGACGCGCAGCCATGCGCACCGCCGACTTGTCGGCCGGCGTGACCGCCTGGTGCCCCACCTGCTGCAGCACCCAGTCCGCCAGCGCTGCGTCGTAGTCATCGCCTCCGAGGGCAGAGTCGCCACCCGTGGCGATCACCTCGAACACCCCCTGCGTCAGGCGCAGGATGGAAATATCGAAGGTGCCTCCACCCAGGTCATACACGGCGTAAACGCCCTCGCTGGCGTTGTCCAGGCCATAGGCAATCGCTGCCGCCGTGGGCTCGTTGATGAGGCGCAGCAGGTGGATGCCAGCGAGCTTGGCCGCATCCTTGGTGGCCTGGCGCTGGGCGTCGTCAAAATACGCGGGCACGGTGATCACTGCGCCATAGAGATCGTCGTTGAAGGTGTCTTCGGCGCGGTAGCGCAGCGTGGCAAGGATCTCGGCACTGACCTCCACGGGCGACTTGTTGCCGCCCACCGTGGCAAGGCTGACCATGCCGCCTTCACCACCATCGGCAGGGGCCACAAAGTCATAAGGCAGCTTGCCTGCTTCTGCCACGTCTTTCAGACCCCGCCCCATGAAGCGTTTGGCCGATGCAATGGTATTGCGTGCATCCTGGGCTTGCGCCGCCACGGCGTCATAGCCGATCTGACGCCCGCCATTAGCGAGGTAGCGCACCACCGAAGGCAGCAGCACCCGGCCCTGGGCATCGGGGAGGCATTCGGACACACCATTGCGCACAGCCGCGACCAAAGAATGGGTGGTACCCAGGTCAATGCCCACTGCAATGCGCCGCTGGTGCGGGTCGGGGGACTGGCCGGGTTCGGAAATCTGCAGAAGCGCCATGAAATTTCGGATCTCTACGTGGTGGAGCCCGCCATCGCATCAGCACGCGAGGGGCCCCTGGGGGAATGCAAAACCGCCCTATTGTCCCAGTTGCTCTCGGCGACGTTCTATGTCGTCGGCAAATCGCGCAATGAACATGAGGGCTCTGACCTGGCGGGCCGCGCCCGCATGGTCCTGCTGCTGGTCGATGAGTTGCTCGCACTGCACCAGCGCGGCACGGCGGGCTTGCTCCACCTCGTCGTCCAGTGCGTCCAGCTCGTGGTCTGCGCGGGCATCTTCCAGAGCCTCGCGCCACTCCATTTGCTGCATCAGAAAGGCGGCCGGCATGGCGGTGTTGTCTTCGGCTCGGATGGGCGCCCCGTGCAGTTCGCACAGGTAGGCCGCCCGGCGCATAGGGTCCTTCAGGCGCTGGTATGCCTCGTTGATGCGTACCGACCATTGCATGGCCACACGCTGCGCCGCAGCGCCCTGCGCGGCAAACTTGTCGGGGTGGGCCTCGCGCTGTAGCTCCTTCCAGCGCGCGTCGATGGCGCTGCGCTCCTGGGCAAAGCGGCGCTCCAGGCCAAACAGTTCGAAGTCGTCAGATTGCAGGTTCATGCGCGGGGGGCGAGAGGGAAATCCAAGAAAAAACCGCCAGCACAGAGCGCGTTGGCGGTTTGGTGTGACATCAACGAAGGGCGCTCAGAGGCTGAAAGTTTTTTAGCCAAGCCCGAAAGGCGCGCGAAAACGCCTCGGATCTAGGCGCAAAGCACAGCCATAGCTCGGGCTATGGCGAGCATTTGCAACGACGAGCCGGGGCTTTTTGGCGTGCCAGGCGGGCATGGATAAAAGACTCTCAGCCTCTCAGACGCGGAAGCTCTCCCCACAACCGCAGCGGTCCCGCTCGTTGGGGTTGTTGAACTTGAAACCCTCGTTCAGGCCCTCACGCACAAAGTCCAGCTCCGTGCCGTCAATGTAGGCCAGGCTCTTGGGGTCTATCAGCACCTTGACGCCGTGGTTCTCGAACACGATGTCCTCGGGCTCGCTCGCGTCCACATACTCCAGCTTGTAGGCAAGCCCCGAGCAGCCGGTCGTCTTGACCCCCAGGCGCACGCCCAACCCCTTGCCCCGGCGGGCAAGGTAGCGGTTGACGTGCCGGGCTGCAGCTTCTGTCAGCGTAATGGCCATGTCTCTCGATCTATCTGTCAAACAATCAGGCGGCGGCCGGGGTGGCGTGCTTGGTCTTGTAGTCCAGCACAGCCGCCTTGATCGCATCTTCGGCCAGGATGGAGCAGTGGATCTTGACGGGTGGCAAGGCCAGTTCTTCAGCGATCTCGCTGTTCTTGAGCGCTGCCGCTTCGTCCAGTGTCTTGCCCTTGACCCACTCGGTCACCAGCGAAGACGACGCAATGGCCGAGCCGCAGCCGTAGGTCTTGAAGCGGGCGTCTTCGATCACGCCGGTCTCGGGGTTCACCTTGATCTGCAGCTTCATCACATCGCCGCAGGCAGGTGCGCCCACCATGCCGGTGCCCACCGAATCGTCACCCTTGTCGAACGAACCCACGTTCCGGGGGTTTTCGTAATGGTCAACCACTTTGTCTGAGTAAGCCATGATGTGTACCTCTTCAATACGTCCAGAATTTGTGCGGAATCAGTGAGCAGCCCATTGGATGGTGCTGATGTCGATGCCGTCCTTGTACATCTCCCACAGCGGGCTCAGCTCGCGCAGGCGGGCCACGTTCTCGCGGATGGTGGAGATGGCGTAGTCGATCTCTTCTTCGGTCGTGAAGCGGCCGATGGTCATGCGCAGGCTGCTGTGCGCCAGCTCGTCACTGCGGCCCAAAGCGCGCAGCACGTAGCTGGGCTCCAGGCTGGCGGAGGTGCAGGCCGAGCCCGAGGACACCGCCAGGCCCTTGATGCCCATGATGAGCGATTCGCCTTCGACGAAGTTGAAGCTCATGTTCAGGTTCTGCGGCACACGGCGCTCCAGGCTGCCGTTGATGTAGACCTGTTCGATGTCCTTGAGGCCGTCGAGCAAGCGCTGCTGCAGGGCCTTGGCCTTGGCATTGCTCTCGGCCATTTCTTCCTTGGCAATGCGGAAGGCTTCGCCCATGCCCACGATCTGGTGCGTGGGCAAGGTGCCCGAGCGCATGCCGCGCTCATGGCCGCCACCGTGCATCTGCGCCTCCAGGCGCACGCGGGGCTTGCGGCGCACATACAGCGCACCAATGCCCTTGGGGCCGTAGGTCTTGTGGGCGGTCATGCTCATCAGGTCGATGGGCAGCACGTTCATGTCGATTTCGACCCGGCCGGTGGCCTGGGCGGCATCCACATGCAGCAGGATGCCCTTTTCGCGGCACAGAGCGCCGATGGCGGGGATGTCCTGGATCACGCCGATTTCGTTGTTCACGAAGAGGATGCTGATGAGCACGGTGTCCGGGCGGATGGCGGCCTTGAGGGCGTCCATGTTGACGAGGCCGTCTTCCTGCACATCGAGGTAGGTGGCTTCAAAGCCTTGGCGCTCCAGCTCGCGCATGGTGTCCAGCACGGCCTTGTGCTCGGTCTTGAGCGTGATGAGGTGCTTGCCCTTGCCTTTGTAGAAATGCGCGGCGCCCTTCAAGGCCAGGTTGATGGACTCGGTCGCGCCACTGGTCCAGACGATTTCGCGAGGGTCGGCACCGATCAGGTCTGCCACCTGCACACGCGCCTTCTCGACGGCCTCTTCGGCCTCCCAGCCCCAGGCGTGGCTGCGCGACGCCGGGTTGCCAAAGTGCTCACGCAACCAGGGGATCATGGCGTCCACCACGCGGGGATCTACCGGGGTGGTGGCGCCATAGTCGAGATAAATGGGAAAGTGCGGGGTCATGTCCATGGCTGGCTCAGTAAAGGGTTCTGGCTGGCAAACAGAAGAGGCAGAACAAACAGAAAAACGATGACAAGGCGGTCAGGGCGGCGCCGACCCCAAGGGTCAGCACAGCGCGCCAGGGGTCAGGATTTGGCGAAGACGTTACCCAGCGCAAACACCGAGTTGGGAGCGTTCACACGAATGGGCTTGACCACCGGGGTGGTGGAGATGGCGCGGCGCACCACGGGCTTGTCTTCGATCTGCACGCCCTTGGCGAGCTGCTCGTCCACCAGCTTTTGCAGGGTGACCGAATCCAGAAACTCGACCATGCGCTGGTTGAGCGAGGCCCACAGCTCGTGCGTCATGCAACGGCCGGCTTCACCCAGGCAGTTTTCCTTGCCACCACATTGCGTGGCGTCGATGGGCTCGTCCACCGACACGATGATGTCTGCCACGGTGATGTCGCCTGCCTTGCGGGCCAGCGTGTAGCCGCCGCCGGGGCCGCGGGTGGACTCCACCAGTTCATGGCGGCGCAGCTTGCCGAAAAGTTGCTCCAGATACGACAGCGAAATCTGCTGGCGCTGGCTGATGGCAGCCAGCGTGACGGGACCGTTGTTCTGGCGCAAAGCCAGGTCAATCATGGCGGTGACCGCAAAACGGCCTTTGGTTGTGAGACGCATCGCAAGCTCCTTGTGCTAAGGCTTGTTCGTTGAAGAAACCGCCAGCGCTGACTGTTTGCCAGCGTGGCACCGTCTCCGCCCCTTACTCCGCACAGTCGCCTGCCACGGAGCCCTTCATCGTTGGGCTGTTTTGTTGAGTGTTTTGTGAGAGTATAGCACAAATCCCAATCAATTCTGTCGGGTTAAAAAACCAACTAGTTATTAATCGACTTAATAGTAATTTTTCATCGCGCAGCCCGCCCCAGTCCGTTTTACATAGCCACGGAATCGCTGCCATGGGCACCAAAGGCCTGGTCCTTGAGCCGCGTCAGCTGGTCGCGCACCCGGGCGGCCTGCTCGAACTCCAGGTTGCGCGCGTGTTCCAGCATGAGCTTTTCCAGGCGCTTGATCTCGCGCGCCACGTCCTTCTCGGACATGTCCTCCACATGTGCACGCTGCAGAGCTTCTTGCTCCAGGCGTTCAGCGTCCTTGCCCGCTTTTTCGCTGTACACCCCGTCAATCAGGTCTCTTACCCGCTTGACAATGCTGCGCGGCGTGATCCCGTTGGCCTCGTTGTATGCGATCTGCTTGATGCGCCGGCGTTCCGTCTCGCCCATGGCTTTTTTCATGGAGTCGGTGATGCGGTCGGCGTACAGGATGGCGTGGCCATTCAGATTGCGTGCAGCGCGGCCAATGGTCTGGATCAGGCTGCGTTCGGCGCGCAAGAAACCCTCCTTGTCGGCATCCAGGATCGCAACGAGAGACACCTCGGGGATGTCCAGCCCCTCGCGCAGCAGGTTGATGCCCACCAGCACGTCAAACGCGCCCAGCCGCAGGTCGCGGATGATCTCCACCCGCTCCACGGTATCCACATCGCTGTGCAGGTAGCGCACCTTCACACCGTTGTCCGTGAGGTAGTCGGTCAGCTGCTCGGCCATGCGCTTGGTCAGCGTGGTGATGAGTACGCGTTCATGCTTTTCGACCCGAATGCGTATTTCTTGCAGCACATCATCCACTTGATGGGTGGCGGGTCGCACCTCCACCACCGGGTCCACCAGGCCCGTGGGGCGCACCACCTGATCCACCACCTGCCCTGAATGGGTCTTTTCGTAGTCGGCGGGCGTGGCCGACACAAAGATCACCTGCCGCATGCGTTGCTCGAACTCCTCGAACTTGAGGGGTCGGTTGTCCAGAGCGGAAGGCAGCCGAAAACCATACTCCACCAGCGTGGTCTTGCGCGCGCGATCACCGTTGTACATGGCGCTGAGCTGGCCGATCATCTGGTGGCTTTCGTCCAGGAACATGAGCGCGTCCCTGGGCATGTAGTCGGTCAGCGTGCTGGGCGGATCGCCCGGCGCCGAGCCCGATAAGTGCCGCGTGTAGTTCTCGATGCCCTTGCAGTGCCCCACTTCGCTGAGCATCTCCAGATCAAACCGCGTGCGCTGCTCCAGCCGCTGCGCCTCCACCAGCTTGCCATCTGCCACCAGCTGCTGCAGACGCTCGGCCAGTTCCAGCTTGATGGTCTCCACAGCGGCCAGCACCTTGTCACGCGGCGTCACATAGTGGCTGCTGGGGTACACGGTAAAGCGCGGGATCTTCTGCTTCACGCGCCCGGTGAGCGGGTCGAACAGCTGCAGGCTCTCGATCTCGTCGTCAAACAGCTCGATGCGGATCGCCAGCTCGGAGTGTTCGGCCGGGAAGACATCGATGGTGTCGCCCCGCACGCGGAACTTGCCCCGGCTGAAATCTGCCTCGTTGCGCTGGTACTGCATGCGGATCAGCTGGGCAATCACATCGCGTTGCCCCACCTTGTCGCCCACCCGCAGCGTCATCACCATGCGGTGGTAGCTCTCGGGCTCGCCGATGCCGTAGATGGCCGACACCGTGGCCACGATGACCACATCGCGCCGCTCCATCAGGCTCTTGGTGCACGACAGCCGCATCTGCTCGATGTGTTCGTTGATCGCGCTGTCCTTCTCGATAAACAGGTCGCGCTGCGGCACATAGGCCTCGGGCTGGTAGTAGTCGTAGTAGCTCACGAAATACTCCACGGCGTTCTTGGGGAAGAACTCGCGGAACTCGCTGTACAGCTGCGCGGCCAGCGTCTTGTTGGGCGCAAACACGATGGCCGGGCGGCCCATGCGGGCGATCACGTTGGCCATGGTGAAGGTCTTGCCAGAGCCCGTCACGCCCAGCAGCGTCTGGAAGGTCTCGCCATCATTCAGCCCCTCCACCAGCTTGCCAATGGCCTCTGGCTGGTCGCCTGCGGGGGGATAGGGCTGGAACAGTTCGAAGGGGGAATCAGGGAAGCGGACGAACTCGCCGTCTTGCTTTTCAGTTATGACTTCGGTGATATCTGGCATGGGGCGTGGTCAACGGGGGGAGCAGGCCGCCCGTTAAAATCGGCGGAACCCGGCACAGTACACCACGCCCGGATTCTTCGCTACTGACAACCTTTCAAGGATTTTCATGTCTCTGTTCACCGCCGTCGAAATGGCCCCCCGCGACCCCATCCTGGGTCTGAACGAACAATTCGCCGCAGACACCAACCCCAACAAGGTCAACCTGGGCGTGGGCGTGTATTTCGATGACAACGGCAAGCTGCCCCTGCTGCAATGCGTGCAGGCGGCTGAAAAGGCCATGATGGACAAGCCCACCGCCCGTGGCTACCTGCCCATCGACGGTATTGCCGCCTACGACGCTGCGGTGAAGGGCCTCGTTTTTGGTGCTGACTCCGACGTCGTCAAGAGCGGCCGCGTGGCCACGGTGCAAGCCATTGGCGGCACCGGCGGTCTGAAGATCGGTGCCGACTTCCTCAAGAAAATCAGCCCCAACGCCACCGTGCTGATTTCTGACCCCAGCTGGGAAAACCACCGCGCGCTGTTCACCAACGCCGGCTTCCCGGTCGATACCTACCCCTACTTCGACCAGAGCGCCAACGGTGGCCTGGGCGGCATCAACTTCGACGGCATGCTGGCCAAGCTGAAGGCCGCCGCAGCGGGCACCATCGTGCTGCTGCACGCTTGCTGCCACAACCCCACCGGCTACGACATCACCCCCGCTCAGTGGGACCAGGTGATTGCCGTGGTGAAGGAGCGCAACCTCACCGCCTTCCTGGACATGGCCTACCAGGGCTTTGGCTACGGCATTGCCGAAGACGGCGCCGTGATCGCCAAATTTGTGGCCGCGGGCCTGAACATCTTTGTGTCCACCAGCTTCTCCAAAAGCTTCAGCCTGTACGGCGAGCGCGTGGGCGCCCTGAGCGTGGTCGGCAGCAGCAAGGAAGAAACCGACCGCGTGCTGAGCCAGCTCAAGATCGCCATCCGCACCAACTACTCCAACCCGCCCACCCACGGCGGCGCCATCGTGGCGGCCGTGCTGGGCAACCCCGAGCTGCGCGCTCTGTGGGAAAAGGAACTGGGCGAAATGCGCGTGCGCATCAAGGCCATGCGCCAAAAGCTGGTCGATGGCCTGAAGGCGGCTGGCGTGACCAAGGACATGTCCTTCATCACCACCCAGATCGGCATGTTCAGCTACTCCGGCCTGTCCAAGGACCAGATGGTGCGCCTGCGCAGCGAGTTCGGCGTGTACGGCACCGACACCGGCCGCATGTGCGTGGCGGCGCTCAACAGCAAGAACATCGACTACGTCTGCCAGGCGATTGCCAAGGTCATCTGA
>DATLGV010000624.1:0-13080 GCA_035540275.1 Acidovorax sp.
CCGTCGCGGTGGGCGCCCTCGGGTGTGGGGCGGCCGATGCCGTCCGTGGTGTCGATGCGAAACTGGTGCGCCTCCACAAACCAGGGCACGGGCGCCTGCGGCCCCGCAAACACGGCGTCCGATACGCCCGCCAGGGCAGCCAGCAGTTGCCGCCACACGGGCTGTGCCACCGTGGCAGGCTCCATGGGTGCAAACCAGCGCTCCATGCCGCCATGCAGCGCGTTGTATTCCACCGGCTGCCAGTGGGCGCGGTGCGGTACCTGCTGCATCTGGCCGCCTTGCAGCACAAAGCAGGCATGGCGGCGGCGGCGGTAGCGGCCACCGTCTTTCAGGAACTCGTCGGGGGGCAAGGCCGCCCAGTCGGCGTTGAGGGCCATGAGCGCAGACGGCTCACAGCCAACCCACTCGGCGACGGCCGCAGGGCTGAGCACGGCAAAACCGCTGCTGCGCAACTGGCTCGCAACGGCAGACGGGGCAGTGAAAGGGGGAGAAAACGAGACTTGGGCCATAGGGGCCCAAGCTTAACCGCAGGCGCCGCACAGGGCCCCTGCCATGGGGCCTTTGCGGGCCCTGCGCCGGGCAATCCGCTCAGTCCCGGTGGCCATGCCCCTTGCCGCGGCCGTGTCCACGGTCATGGTCACGGTCGTATTTGCCACCGCGCCCACGGTCGTCATCCCATCCCTGGTCATCGCGTCCCCGTGGGCCCGGGTAGGGGTTGACGCGGCGCGGCGGCGGCTCTTGCACAAAGTACACGGGCTGGCTGCAGGCGTTGTAGCGGGCGCAATGTTTGGCCCAGTTCTTGGCATGGCCCGGCGGCACGTACATGTAGATGGGTGCGCGGGGCACCACCACGGCAGGTCGCTGGATGATGATGGGCTCCGCATAGATCAGCGGAGGGGGTGGCGCGTTGCCGATGTTGATGCGGCCATACACGCCGGGTGCCAGTTCGCCCCCCACGGTGGCGTTGACGTAGGCCTGCGCATGCGCGCCGCCTGCCAGGCCGAGCAGCAAGGCTGCGGTTGCGCCAGAAACAAGGAGGCGGATCGTGGGAAGAATGGTGTTTTTCATGGATAGCTCCTGCTGACTGCAGCACCCGGAATACCGACGGTGCATGCATTGAGTGGGCGGCCCGGTGCTGGTCACCCGGCCTGCCGTACCTTACACCGGGAACGCCCACAAAAATGTCAGCCAATGGCGACAGTTGTCGGCAGCAGATGACCCAGCGCAAGTTGGCAGGCCCCCCGGGCCTTCTGCCCCGGCAAGCCCCAGGGCGTCAACCCGCCGCCGCCACGGCTCCTGCCTGCCACAGGGCGTCTGCCGGGCCCGGGCGCCCGAACAGGTAACCCTGCCAGGTGTGGCACCCCAGACCGGCCAGCATGTCGCGCTGCTCGAGGGTTTCAACCCCCTCGGCAATCACCCCCAGGTCCAGGCTCCGGGCCAGGGTCACGATGGTGCGGGCAATGCTGGCGTCGTTGGGATCGGTGAGCAGGTCACGCACAAAGCCCTGGTCGATCTTGAGCTGGTCCAGCGGCAAGCGCTTGAGATAGCTCAGGCTGGAATAGCCCGTGCCAAAGTCATCCAGCGAGAAGCCCAGGCCGGCTGCGCGCAGGGTGAGCATGCGCTGTATGGTGTCTTCCACGTCGTCCAGCAGCAGGGTCTCGGTCAGCTCCAGCTTCAGCCGGTGCGGGTTGGCGCCGGTTTCCTGCAGCACACCCAGCACTTCATCCACAAAATGGCTGTGGCGGAACTGCCGCGCGCTCACGTTCACCGCCAGCGTCCAGTGGGCCGTCTGCGGGTCGCGGGCCCACTCGACCAGCTGCAGGCACGCGGTGCGCAAGATCCATGCGCCCAGCGGCACGATGAGGCCCGAGGCCTCGGCCACCGGAATGAACTCGGCCGGTGATACCAGCCCACGCTCCGGGTGCTGCCAGCGCACCAGCGCTTCGGCGCCCACAATGCCATGCTGCCGGTGGATCTGCGCCTGGTAATGCAGCAAGAACTGGCCCTCGCGCAGCCCCTCGCGCAACCCGGCTTCCAGCAAGGTGCGCGCCGTCACGTTGGCCTGCGTGCGCGGATCAAAGAACCGCAAGGTGTTGCGGCCAGCGCCCTTGGCCTGGTACATGGCCATGTCGCCATGCTTGAGCAGCTCGTCCACCGAACCGCGCGCATCGGCATACAGCGCAATGCCGATGCTGCAGGAGCTGTGGTGCGCATGGCCACCGAGCTGGTAGTTCTGGCTGAGCGCCTGCAGCACGGTGCGCCCTACCGTCTCGGCCTGGGCGGCGGCTTCGTGCACCAAGGGGCTGAGCCCCTCCAGCAGCACCACGAACTCGTCCCCGCCCAGGCGCGCCACGGTGTCGCCCATGCGCACGCAGCCCCCCAGGCGCGCGGCGACCTGGCGCAACAGCTGGTCGCCCAGCTCATGGCCCTGGGTGTCGTTGAGGTCCTTGAAGTTGTCCAGATCCACAAACAACAGCGCGCCCCCCGCGCCCGACCGCGCACAGGCCGCCAGGCTGTGCTGCAGGCGGTCATTCATGAGCCGGCGATTGGGCAGCCCCGTGAGCGGGTCGTAGAACGCCAGCAGCCGGATCTCTTCCTCGGCCGCCTTGCGGTGGGAGATGTCGGTCTGTGTGCCCACATAGTGCGTGATCTCACCGCGGGGGGAGCGCACGGCTGTGATGGTGATCCAGGCCGGGTATTCCGTGCCGTCCTTGCGCCGGTTCCACAACTCGCCCTGCCACACGCCCGTGGTATGCAGGGCGTTCTTCAGGGCGGCGTAAAACGACGCATCCTGGCGGCCCGAGTGCAGCAGCCGCGGCGTCTGGCCCACCAGTTCGTCCACCGCGTAGCCGGTCAGCCGCGCATAGGCCTGGTTGGCCTTGAGGATGCGCTGATCCGGCCCGGTGACGATCATGCCCTCGAACGACTCAAACACCGTGGCGGCGATCTGCAGCGACTCCTCGGCCTTGCGGCGCTCGGTGATGTCGGTCGATATGCCGCACAGTGCATAGATGCTGCCATCGGCATGGCGCAGCGGAATCTTGATCGACAAGAACGCGCGCACCTCACCGGTGGAGTACGGTGCGTTCACCTCTTCCACCTCCAGGGTCTCGCCCTCCTCCAGTACGCGCCGGTCATTGGCGCGCAGCTGCCGGGCCGTGGCTGCGTCAAAGAACGCCGCGTCGTCGTGGCCCAGCACCTCATGCGCCGGCCTGCCCAGATACTGCAGCGTATGGTGGTTGGCGTACTGGTAGCGGTAGTCCTGGCCTTTGATGTAGATAAAGGCCCCTACGCTGTCCAAAATGGTCGCCAGCTTTTGCTCGCTGTCCCGCAGGTGGCGCGTGCGCTCCTGCACCTGGCGGCGCAAGATCGCGGCCGTCAGTGCCGCGAGCAAACCGAAAGCCACCAGCCCCGCCAGCCCCCACCACAGCCAGGGCGAAACCCGCGCTTGCGGGTCCTGCCTGCCCCAGTGGCGCATGACCTGGGCGTAGGCCGGGTCGGCACCGCTGCGCCAGTCCTGAACCGACCGGTCAATGGCGGCCAGCACGTCGGCATTGCGCCCCGGTCCTGTGGCAAAGAAGAGTGCTGCCGGCTGAAACACGATGCCCGTGTCCACCACGCCATAGCGGGCCGAGTGGAAGTTGCCGAACAGGTGGTTGGAGATGACCGCATCGGCATCGCCACGCTGCACCATGGCAAACGCTTCGATGAGGCTGGGCGCATCCACCAAGGTCACCTGGATGCCGAAGCTGTCCACCAGGTTCATGAACGTGGACCGCTGCACGGAGCCCTTGAGCACCGCCGCCCGCTTGCCTTGCAGGTCAAACAGCGAGTAGATGGGCGCGCCCGATGCCCGATAAATCTGCGACCAGCTGTGCAGCACCGGCAGGCGGTGAAAGTCGTACAAAATCTCGCGCTCGGGCGACCGGGCCACATCGGGCATGAGGTCGAGCCGGCCTTCGCGCAGCGCATCCAGGCAGTCCTGCCAGCTGCAAGGCACGTATTTGATGGCCCATTGCTCCCGCGTAGCCACCAATTGCAGCAGGTCCACAAAAATGCCCGCCGCCTTGCCATCGGCATCCACAAACACCTTGGGCTCGTTGGAGTACACGCCCACGCGCAGCTCGCGCGGGGCGGCGGCAATGCTGGCGCTGGCCGCCAGAACGGCCGCGCAGACAATGCCTTGCAGCCACGCAGCCGATCGCCGCGCCAGCCAGTTCACACCAGGTTTCACAACGGACCCCGCAGGAGATGGAGAACCCATGTTAACGAATGCTTGCAAAAACCTCCAAAGATTAACGGCCACGCTGGCCTTGGGTTAGCATGTGCCCACCCCCCGCTTCGCCCAGGAGACAGCGATGCCCCATGAACGCCGCCACTTCGTCCGCGTCGGTTTTGATGCACCCGCACTGCTGACCACCTCCACCGATGCGTTCAGCGTGCATGTGCTGGACCTGTCCCTCAAGGGCGCATTGATCACCGTGCCCGCTCAGGCCGCGCTGGGGCCGGGCATGTTGTGCCAGCTGACCATTCCTCTGGCCGACACGGGCAACCACATCGCCATGTCCGCCGAGGTGGCGCACGTGGAAGGCCTGCACACCGGACTGTTGTGCAAGGGGATTGACCTGGACAGCGTCACCCACCTGCGCCGCCTGATCGAGCTGCAGCTGGGCGACCCCGCCCTGCTGGAGCGGGACCTGGGCGAATTGACCCTGGCTGGCCCGGCGCACTGATGACCACCGCAGCAGCCCGAAGAGCCGCCGCAAAAGCACCGTAGCGCCCTTCGGAGCCCCCTCGCAGTCCCTTGGCGCCCTGTGCCTGTCAGACCGGCTGGAACAGTCCGGTCATTGCGCTTCCTGCTCCTGCAGAGCGCGCCACATCACCTTGCCGCTGCCGCTCTTGGGCAGTGCGCTCACGAACTGCACGATGCGCGGCACCTTGTACACCGCCATGTTCTCGCGGCACCAGTCGATGATCTGCTGCTCGGTCGTATCCTGGTGGCTTGCGCGCAGCACCACCACGGCCTTCACGGTCTCGCCCCGGTAGCTGTCCTTGGCGGCAATGATGCAGGCCTCCTGGATCGCGGGGTGGCGGAACATCAGCGCCTCGACCTCGGCCGGCCAGACCTTGAAGCCGCTCGCATTGATCATGCGCTTGAGGCGATCGGTCAGGAAAAAGTACCCGTCCTCGTCCATGCGGCCCAGGTCTCCCGAGCGGAAGAAGCGCTTGCCCTCGAACTCCATGAAGGCCGAGGCCGTGGCATCGGGCCGCTTCCAGTAGCCCTCGAACACCTCGGGGCCATGGATGATGATCTCGCCCTGCTCGCCCACCGACAGCTCCTGCAGCGTGTCGGGGTCGATCACCCGCGCATCGGTGCTCATGAACGGGATGCCCAGGCACTGCTGTTTGGGGTGGTCCGGCGGGTTGGCGTGCGAGGGCGCAGCGGTTTCGGTCAGGCCGTAGCCTTCGGCATACCGCAGGCCGTATTGCTCCAGCAGGCGCTGCGCCACGGCCTGGGGCATGGCCGCCCCTCCGCCGCCGATGTAGGCCAGGCTGGAAAGGTCGTAGCTGGCAAAGTTCGGACTGCCCAGCAGGTCGATGACCATGGTGGGAATGTTGGTCCAGGTGGTGACCTGGTAGCGCGATATGAGGCGCCCCGCCAGGTCGCGGTCCCACCGGGGCATGACGACCAGGGTGGCGCCGCAGTAGATGGCCGTATGCATCACGCTCACCATGCCGGTGATGTGGAACATGGGCACCACCGCCAGCGTCACGTTGTCGGCCGAACCATTGCCCCACAGACTGCTGGCCACTGCGTTGTGCATGATGCTTTTGTGCAGGTGCATGCAGCCCTTGGGCAGCCCCGTGGTACCGCTGGTGTAGGGCAGCAGCGCCAGGTCGGCCGGCCCCACGGTCAAGGGGGGCGGTGCGTCTGCACAGGCCAGAGCGTCCGTCCACGCGTGGGCCTGCCCGCCATCCAGTGCAGGCAGCGGGTGGCGCGTGCCCAGCCAGTCCATCCACGCCGGGGGCGGCGCATCGATGCCGGCCACAGCCACGTCGAAGGCATCCGAAAACTGTGTCACCACCAGGTGCGCCAGGCGCTCGCCAGGGGCCAATGCATTGCTGGCCTTGGCCATCTCGGGGGCCAGGTCACCGGTGGTGATGGCGACCTTGGTATCGGGGTCGGTGATGTAGTGCTTGAGCTCCTCGGCCCGGTTCATGGGGTTGACCGGCACCACCACGGCGTTGGCCCGCAGGATGGCGAAGTGCGCCATCACCAGCTGCGGGCAGTTCTGCATGCACAGCACCACGCGGTCGCCGCGCTGCACCCCCAGCTGCGCCAGCCGGGCCGCCAGGCGCTCCGCGCCCTCCATCAGCTGCCGATAGCTCGTTGCCGTCCCAAAAAAAACCAGCGCCGCCTTGTCCGGGTAGCGGCGCGCGTTGGTGGCCAGGTTGTCCCACAGCGAGGTGGCGGGCAGCGTGATGGCATGGGGAAGGCGGCGGGGCCAGAACTTGTGGTGAAGGCGCATGGGTATTCGGTTCCTTTGTTCCGCAGCCTAGAGGCCCCGCACGACCATGGCATCGGGGATGCCACTGATACGGGGTCGCGTAGGTGACCTGCCCGGCCCCGCCCAGGGCCTCTTGCGCCAAGACCGTGAAGAGCCCTAAAACTCGAAACCGCCCTGCCGCCGGATCGCTTCAGAGGCGGGGCCCGCCAACAGATCGGCCAACACCCGTGCGTGTTCGGGGGCGGTGGCCGCCGTGCAAATGCCGAGCGTGTAGTCGGTGGCCAACTCAAACTCCGCCGGAAGCACGTCCACCAGTTCCACGCCCGGGGTGTAGTTGATCTCGGTGACCTGCGTGCAGCCAATGAGGCCAGGTTCGCTGCACCGAGCCATCTCGGCCATGGCGGTGGCCCCGTTGGGGAACGGGCGCAAGGCGGCAGCGAGCGACTGATCCAGACCAAGGGCCTTGAGCACGTTCATGAAATGGATGCCTGCCGTGGCTTTTTCGGGGTCCGGGAAATAGATGCCTCGCGCTGCCTGCAAGGCGGCTGCAAGATCGCTGCGACGGCGGATCTGGGGATGCGCCTCCCCCGCCCGCACCGCCACGCCGGTCTTGACACGCCCCAGGGACCGGGTGCTGCCCGCCACCACATGGCCCGAGGCCACCAGCTGGGCGATAAGGGGCTGCGTGAGGATCACCAGATCGCAGGGCGCGCCTGCCACGAGTTTTTCGCGCATCACACCCACGGCGCTGAACACGCCATGGACGGTGCTGCCCGTGGCCTGTTCAAACTGGTCCCTGACACCGTTCACCACCGAGGCGGCTGCGCCACCACTCAAAACATACATGGGTTTCTCCATCTATAAAACCAGGAATGAATTCAGCCGGGTTGGGACTGGGCACACTGCATCAGGCGTTCGGCAGTGAAGGGCATGGAACGCATGCGCACACCGATCGCATCGTCGATGGCATTGGCAATGGCGGCCGCCACCGGCCCGGCCGTGCATTCGCCAGCGCCCAGAGAAGGCTGCAGGGGTTGATCGAGCAAGCTCACATGCACCTGCGGCACGTCCGCAAACCGGAAAATGGGATACGACGCCCAATCGGCCGAGGCGATGCCCCCCTCGTCCAGCCGCGTTGCCTCGCACAACGACCAACTGGCAGCCTGCACCGCCCCGCCTTCGAGCTGATTGCGGGCGCCATCGGGATGCACCACACGGCCCAGGTCCGCAGCGATCCAGAGCTTTTGCAGCCGCACGGCCTCCGTCACCACCAGCTCTGCCACCACGGCGCAATACGCGCCCGTGTTCTTGTAGCGTGCATACGCCATGCCCCTGCCATAGCCCTCCGCAGCACCGCCTGCGGGGGGGCTGTGCCAGCCTGCCAGGCGTGCCGCTTCCGTCAATACCGCCCTGGCCCGGGCATTCTCAGCGCCCGGCAGATGGGCGAGACGAAACGCGAGCGGATCTTGCCCCGCCTGGGCTGCCAACTCATCCATGAAAGACTCGGCGGCAAACACGTTGGCATGGGCGCCCAGTGCCCGCAATGCGGACACCCGCACGGGCATCGCCAGCACCCGGTGGTTCAATACCCGCACCGCTGCAATGCGATAGGGCGGCACTGCATTGCGCTCGGACCCGCCCCCCGCCGATAGCGCGGCATTCACCGCCATGGGCACTGGCGCGGGGCGGGCTCCCTGCCAGGCACCCAGCAGCGCGGGCGTCGCCCCCCGCCCGGGCCGGGTGCCATGACCTTGGCTCCATACCTGCTGGCTCCAGGACTCCAGGCGGCCGTCCGCACCCAACGCCGCCTCCAGCGCCACCACCATGGCGGGGCCCAGCGGCGCATGTGCCATTTCGGCATGGCGGGTCCATTGCACCCTGACAGGCCGCCCCCCTGCATGCCGGGCCAGCCAGGCAGCATCGAAGGCCACATCGTCAGCCCCGTTGTGCCCATAGCAACCGGCACCCTCCTGGTGCGAGACCACCACGCGATCGACCGGCAGTCCAAACGCGAGTGCCAGGTCGCGCCGCAAGTTGAAGATGCCCTGGCTGTGGCTCCACACGGCAAGTGCGGTGCCCCCCTCCTGCCAGTGGGCCAGCGCACAGGACAGGCCTATCGAAGCATGCTGCAGATAGGGGCGCTCGTATTCAGCGCGCAGTACCTGGGTGGCGCGGGGCTTTCCGGTACCGCCCCGCACCGGTGCCGGCTCCTGGGCAGGGGCCTGCTCATGCACCACCGTGGTCTCCTGCGGCTGCGATCGCAGCCAGGTACTCAAGTCGGAGGGCGGCACCCAGGGCTGCGCCGGTTGCCACAACAACCCTTGTTCTGCGCGGCGGCGAACCAGGGCAATGGCTGGTTGCAGGGCGCTCTCGGTCTCTGTCAGCACGCCCACCAGTTGGCCATCGCACACCACGGTCAGCACACCGGGCAGGGCCGTCAGTGCCGCTTCGAGGGCCTGCGCCCTGTCCAAGGGCAGGGGCAATGCCTGCAGCCAGGGCGAGCGAAACACCTGGCCGTGGCAGAGGCCTGGCAGCGCCTTGTCCTGCAGGTACTCAAAACGCCCCCAGACTTTGGCGGCGACATCCGGACGGGGGGCGTGACAGGCGCTGCCTGAACGCAGGGGCACCGTCGGGGCCTCGACCGCTTGCAGGGGAGCGCGCAGCAATTCGGGACGGACCAGGTCGGCATAGCCCGCCACGGTGTCCGTGCCCCGCAACTGAAAACGGCCGGCACTGCAGTCGATCGCCGCGACATCCACCCCCTGTTGCCGCGCGAAAGCAGCGCGACAGCGCTCACGCAGCGCAGCGGCTGCATGGCGCAGGGCGGAGCCCGAGTGCTGCACCGACAGGCTGCCGGAGGTCACGGCTTCGTCCGGGCTGTGCAAGGTGCTGACAGCCACCATGTCAATGAGCGCGGGAGGCAGGCCCAGCTCTTCGGCCACGATAAGCCGCAGCGCGTGCGATATGCCCTGGCCAATGTCCACCTTGCCGGAAAACGCCTTCACACGGCCCTCGGGCGTGACACGCAGCCATTGGTCGATCAGCGGGTGCGTGCGAAGCGCATCGGGCAGGGCCGCCGGGGTCACTGGTCAGACTCCGTGGTGGGGCACGCTGCGGCCGCACAGCCGCCGCCACCAGGGCGAGCGGTCTGTGCCATGGCCGCCGCGGCATCTGCCACTGCCCTGATCACACGGTTGTGCACCCCGCAGCGGCAGAGGTTGCCATCCAGCGCCAGCCGAATGTCCTTGTGCGTGGGAAGGGGGTTGCGCTGCAGCAGGGCGGCTGCCGCCATGATCATGCCGCTGGTGCAGTAACCGCATTGCAGCGCCTGCGCCTCGATGAAAGCCGTCTGCAGGGGATGGGGCGCCTGCGGGGTACCCAGGCCTTCCAGGGTGACGACTGTTTTGCCCGCCAAGGACCACAGAGGGGTGTCACAAGCGGGCACGGCCTGGCCATCCACCAGCACGGTGCAGGCGCCACACTGGCCCAGACAGCAACCCATGCGCGTGGCCACCAGGCCAGCGGTGTGGCGCAGATAGTCCAGCAGCGTTTGCCGCGCATCCTGCACCGTGGCCACCGCAGACCCATTGAGCGTCCAGTTCATCGGGAGCTGCACGGCATGGGCCGGAGGAGCGACGGGCATCAATCAAAAAAAATCAACAAATCAATCAATCGGGCTTGGCGCCGGACACCTTCACGATGTTCGCCCATTTGGCAATGTCAGCAGCCACATACTGATCAAACTCCGCCACCCCCATGGACAGGGGGACCGCGCCCTGCTTGCTCCAAAGCGCCTGCACATCGGGCTGGGCCACCATCTTGCGCACTTCAGCGTTGAGGCGGTTCACGATGTCGGGCGGTGTCCCACGGGGTGCCATCAGGCCCAGCCAGATCGTCGCCTCGAACTTGGGCACGCCGGATTCCGCAACGGTCGGCAGGTCAGGCAGATTGGGGGAGCGGACCAGGCCTGAACCGGCAATCCCCCGCACTTTGCCCTGGCGGGCAAACTCGGCCATGGTGGTCTCGGCATCAAACATCATGTCCACCTGCCCGCCGAGCAAATCGGTGCGGGCACCGGAGCTGCCTTTGTAAGGCACGTGGGTGATGTCCACTCCCGCCAGGAATTTGAACAGCTCGCCGGCCATGTGATAGGGCGTGCCGTTGCCGGACGACGCGTAATTGAGCTTGCCCGGCTGGGATTTCGCCAGCGCAATCAGCTCACCCACATTCTTCACCGGCAAAGAGGGATGCACCGCCAGAATCAAGTTGGAGTAGTTGACCGGTGCAATGCCGACGAAGTCCTTGGTCAGGCTGAAGGGCTTGTTGGGAATCAGCGACTCATTGACCGTGTGGGTGTTGGACATCATCAGCAGCGTGTACCCGTCGGCGGGCGACTTGGCCACAAAGTCTGTACCGATGACCGACCCCGCGCCCGGCTTGTTGTCAATGACGAAAGACTGCTTGAGCGCTCCTTGCAGGTGCTGCGCCACGGCGCGCGCATAGTTGTCTGCAGGCCCTCCTGCGGCAAAGGGCACCACAATCTTGACAGGGCGATTGGGGTAGCCCTGCGCCAGCGCTGCGCCGCAAGCCAGTGCCAGCGCAGCAGCGGACAGGAGGCGGATGGGGGCAAACAGTTTTGTCATGCGGATCTCCGGGGGATGAAATGAATCGGACGGGTATCAGGTGCTCGGATCCCTGGGGCGCTGGGCGCAGCGATCAGTCAACCTTGCCGATGCGCTGCACTAGCGCGGCCATGCTGCGGGCATCAGCCTGCACAAAGCGCTCAAAATCCGCAGCGTCCTGGAACTGGAACGACGTCCCTGCCGCAGTCAGCGCGCTCACGGCGCGGGGGTCCTGCGCGGCAAAGCGCGCCGCCTGGCGCAGGGTGTCGACGACGGCAGCCGGTGTGTTGGCGGGCACGAACATGCCTGCCCACTGCGAATACTGCACCTGCAGGCCCAACTCCTTGAAGCTCGGGACGTTGGGCAACGCAGCCAGGCGCCCCTCACCCCAATGCGCAAGCGCACGCAGCTTGCCGCCCTGGATTTGTTGCTGCACGCTGGCTGGCCCGGTGGCCAGTGCATCCACCTGACCGGACAACAAGGCCATCACCGCCGGTGCCGCGCCGGTGTAGGGCACATGCAACATGAAGCTGGAGGTGGCCGCCTTGAGCTGCTCCATGGGTACGTGCATGGTGCCGTAGTTGCCCGACGAGCCGAAGGTCACGCGGCCCGGCTGCGCCTTGACGTGGGCGATGAATTCCGCATAGGTCTTCCAGGGACTGTCTGCGCGCACCACCAGCACAGTGGGGTCTGCCGTGAAGCGCGCGATGGGCTGAAGCTGGTCCACGCGGAACATGGGCGCGCGGTTGAGGATCTTGTCCGCTTCAGGCAGCACCACCAGCGACGACAGCGCCATCAGCACCGTGTACCCGTCCGGCTTGGCCTTGGCCACCTGCGCCATGCCGATGCCGCCACCGGCGCCCGCCTTGTTGTCCACCACCACACTTTGCTTGAGAAAACGCGCCATGGCCTCCGCCACGGGGCGGCCCACCGTGTCAGCCACTCCGCCCGGAGGAAATGGCACCACCATCGTGACGGGCCGGCTGGGGTACAGGTCCTGCGCCCCCACCGGGGCCACACCGCAGGCGGCCAGTGTTGACACCGCCAGGCTCTTGAGCACGATTCGCCGTTGATTCGTCATATTGTCTCCTTGTATTCATCGGGACTGCCACAGCAATCGCCCTGCCCGGACACAAGGCGGTGGCGGCGCGCAAGCGCCGTCAGACGAAGCGGTTCTCGATCGAACCGATCCCGTCGATCTCTATGCGGATGACGTCGCCAGACTGGATGTAACGGGGGGGCGTGAGGCCCATCCCCACGCCGGCGGGCGTTCCGGTGGCGATCACATCACCGGGGTACAAGGTGATGCCCCGCGAGATGGTTTCGATCAGCGTCGGGATATCAAAAATCATGTTTTCAGTGGGTCCGTCCTGGCGCAGCTCGCCGTTGACCCAGCAACGCACACGGGTGCGTCGGCCGTCCATGGCATCGGCGGTCACGATCCATGGCCCCATGGGGCAGAAGGTATCGAACGACTTGCCCATGTCCCACTGCTGGTGGCGCATCTGCACATCGCGGGCAGTGACGTCATTGACCACCGTGTAGCCAAACACATGGTCCATGGCCTGGGCGCGGGCAATGTTCTTGCCCCCCTTGCCAATCACCACCGCCAGTTCGGCTTCGTAGTCGATCTGGGCAGAAATGGCCTCACCGGGCAACTGCACGGCGGCCGTGGGGCCCACCACGCATTCAGGCACCTTGGTGAACACGATGGGCCAGGCTTCAGGGTCGGTGTTGTTGTTCTTGAACACCGAGGCCGACAGCTCCTTGGCATGGGCGTGGTAGTTGCGGCCCACGCACCAGACGTTGCGCCGGGGCAGCGGCAGCGGCGCCTCCAGCGTGACGGCAGACATTGCCACCGGCGTGGAGGCCAAGGGGGGCAGCGCACGGCCTGCAGCCAGGTCCTCGATCAACGTCAGCGCACCGCGCCGGGCTGCCTCGGCCGAGAC
>DATLGV010000625.1:0-2074 GCA_035540275.1 Acidovorax sp.
TCACGGTGATTGAGGCCGCGCGCCGCGTGGGCCTCACGCAAATCACGTTTGCCACGCAGTCGTCCGCTTCGGGCCGCGCGGCCAACCGCTGACGGGCATGGCCGCTTCCGGGCCGCAGCCGCCCCGGGCTTCGGCCCCGCAGGCCCCTCCGCCCTCCTCTGCCGCGGCCGAACAGCGGCTGCAAAACATCTGGCAGTCCCGGGGCCTGGTGGCTTGGGTGCTCTGGCCTGTCTCCCTCATATATGGCGCCGTGGTGGCCCTGCGCCGCTGGCTGTACCGCAGAGGCTGGCTTCGGTCCGAACACCCGGGCCGCCCTGTCATCGTGGTGGGCAATGTGATTGCCGGGGGCGCCGGCAAGACCCCCGTGGTCATCGCACTCGTCAAACACCTGCAAGCGCGTGGCCTGCGCCCGGGCGTGATCTCGCGCGGCTATGGCCGCAGCACACAAGATTGCCGTGCCGTGCAGCCCGACAGCCCCGCCAGCGAGGTGGGCGACGAGCCGGCCCTGATTGCCCGCAGCGCGGCGGGTGGCGGGGTGGTGCCCGTGTTTGTGGCCCCACGGCGCATCACCGCCGCACGCGCGTTGCTGGCAGCCCACCCCGATACCGACGTGATCGTCTGCGATGACGGCTTGCAGCACCTGGCGCTGCGGCGGGACCTGGAGATCTGCATCTTCAACGACCAAGGCATCGGCAACGGCTTTCTGCTGCCCGCAGGCCCGCTGCGGGAGCCCTGGCCCCGCCCCGTGGACATCGTGCTGCATGCAGGTAGCGCACCGCCGCGCGGCACCACAGCGCCTGCATTTGCCCTCCAACGCAGCCTGGCACCTTATGCCCTGCGGTCAGACGGCCACCAGGTGCCACTGGCCCAACTGCGAGCGCAGCCCCTGCATGCGGTGGCCGCCGTGGCCCGGCCCGCCGAGTTTTTTGCCATGCTGCGCACCCAGGGCCTGACGCTGGAGCACACCGAGGCCCTGCCAGATCACTATGATTTTGATAGCTGGAAGCGCATGTCAAAAAATCGATTGCGGCTGATTTGCACAGAAAAAGACGCCGTAAAGCTCTGGACGCATCACCCGGACGCACTGGCCGTGCCGCTGGCCACGCAGCTGGACCCGCGCTTTTTTGCCGCCCTGGACGACTGGCTCCCTCAAGCCGCCGTCGGCTCCGGAGCCCACAGGCCGCCGCTATCATCTGCCCCTGCCTGAACGAACCCACCCGGAAAGCCTCTCCCCCATGGACCCCAAACTGCTTGAACTGCTGGTCTGCCCCGTCACCAAAGGCCCTCTGACGTACGACCGCGAGGCACAGGAACTCGTCTCGCGCAGCGCGCGGCTGGCCTACCCGGTGCGCGACGGCATTCCGGTGCTGCTGGAGAACGAAGCCCGCACCCTGACCGACGAGGAACTGGAGCAGTGAGCGCCCCCGTGGCCGCTGTCGCCCACGTCCCCTTCACCGTGCTGATACCGGCACGCATGGCTTCAAGCCGCTTGCCAGACAAGCCCCTGGCCGACATTGCAGGCCTGCCCATGGTGGTGCGAGTGGCCCGGCGTGCTGCGCAGAGTGCCGCAGTCCGCGTGGTGGTGGCCGCTGATGACGCCCGCATCCTGCAAGCCTGCGCAGCCCATGGTGTGGATGCCGTTATGACCCGCGCCGACCACGCCAGCGGCAGTGACCGGTTGGCAGAGGCCTGCACGCAACTGGGGCTGGACGGCGAAGACATCGTGGTCAACGTGCAGGGCGACGAGCCGCTGATAGACCCTGTGCTCATCAATGCCGTGGCCGCCCTGCTGCAAGATCGCGACGGCCCACGCGCCGAAGCCAGCATGGGCACCGCCGCCCATGCCATTGCGTCCCTGGCCGACTACACCAACCCCAATGTGGTGAAGGTGGTGCTGGACGCGCGGGGCCTGGCCCATTACTTCAGCCGAGCACCCATCCCTTATGGGCGCGACCACGCGGGCACAGCATGGTGGCAGGGTGCAGCACAGGCCGCGCAGCCTGGCGTGAAGGCGCTGCAAGGCTTTGCGCCGCTGCGGCACGTGGGCATCTACAGCTATCGCGCGGGGTTTCTG
>DATLGV010000626.1:0-2014 GCA_035540275.1 Acidovorax sp.
CATCTGGGCCGCCTGGGCGGCATCGCGCGCCCACAAGGTGACGGCATGGCCTGCGGGGTGCTGGGCGGCACTCATGGCCACCGCCGTCCCCCAGGCCCCAGCGCCCAATACTATGATTTTCATAGCTTTATGCGCTTACTCATCGGGCACTACAGGCACAAATGCCTGTGAATGCTTACTGCGTGATGATGGGCGAAGCCTGGCCGGCAGCCTGGGCTTGCTGCTGTTCGTACATGCCCTGGAAGTTGATTTCGGCCAGGTGCACGGGCGGAAAGCCAGCGCGGTTGATCACGTCGGCCACGTTGCCACGCAGGTAGGGGTACACGATCTGGGGGCAGGCGATGCCCATGATGGGGCCCATCTGGTCTTCGGGCCCGTTGCGGATCTCGAAGATGCCGGCTTGCTTGGCCTCGACCAGAAACACGGTCTTGTCCTTGATCTTGGTCTGCACGGTGGCGGTGACGGCCACTTCAAAGATGCCTTCGGCCACGGGGGTGGCTTCCACGCCGAGCTGGATGTCCACGCTCGGCTGTTCTTGTTCGAGCAGGATGGCGGGGGAGTTGGGCTGCTCCAGCGACATGTCCTTCAGGTAGACGCGCTGGATCTGGAACACGGGGTTTTCTTGGTCGGCCATGGTGAAGTCTCTTTGCTCTTACGAAATTGCTAGCAAAACAAAACCCGCCGGGGAGCAGCTCCCGCAGCGGGCACATGGGGCTGCATTATGCAGCGCCCGAAGAGGAGGTCAGGCGCCCAGCAGCGGCATCAGCTCGCCACGGCCGTCCAGCGCCACCAGATCGTCGTGCCCGCCCACATGGGTGTCGCCGATGTAGATCTGGGGCACCGTGCGGCGGCCAGTGATCTCCATCATGTGGCTGCGCGCGGCGGGGTCGGTGTCGATGCGGATCTCCTCGATCTGCTCCACGCCCTTGGACTTGAGGATCTGCTTGGCCCGGATGCAATAGGGGCAGACGGCGGTGGTGTACATCTTCACGGGTTGCATGGCGAACCTTCCTCTTTCTTCCTGTGGGACTGAAAAACCAGTCGCAAGACTAGCGCTGACCGAATAACTGGGGGCGGATCAGGCTTTTTCCACAGGCAGGCTGGCTTCGCGCCAGGCCTTCATGCCGCCGGCCATGGCCTGGGCGTTGTCGTAGCCCAGCTTTTTGGCAATGCCGACAGCGCGATTGGCGCGGGCGCCGCTGGCACAGACCAGCACCACGGGCAGGGCCTTGTTTTTGACCACGGTGGGCAGGCGCTCCTCGAGCTGGGAGAGGGGCACGTTCTTGGCGCCGTTCACGTGGCCTGCGGCAAATTCCTCGGTCTCGCACACGTCGATGACCACCGCTTTTTCGCGGTTGATGAGCTGCACGGCGCGCGCGGGCGTCAGCGAGCCGCCACTGGCGTTCTGCAGGACCGGCCACAGCAACATGCTGCCCGAAGCCAGTGCAACGAGGAACAGATACCAGTTATCAATAATGAATTTCACGAAGCTTCCTTGGGTTGGCGAACCGCGTAATTCTAGAATGCTGGGTTTGGTCCGTTTTTTCATTAGCCCGAATTCCCTGGGGAAACCATGTACAAGCTCGTTTTGATCCGCCACGGCGAATCCACCTGGAACCTTGAAAACCGCTTCACCGGCTGGACCGATGTGGACCTCACGCCCACCGGCGTCTCCCAGGCCATGTCGGCCGGCAAGCTGCTCAAGGCCGAAGGCTACGAGTTCGACCTGGCGTTCACCAGCGTGCTCAAGCGTGCCATCCATACCCTGTGGTATGCGCTCGACGAAATGGACTGCACCTGGCTGCCCGTGGTCAAGGACTGGCGCCTGAACGAGCGCCACTACGGCGCCCTGCAGGGCCTGAACAAGGCCGACATGGCCAAGCAGTACGGCGACGAGCAGGTGCTGGTCTGGCGCCGCAGCTATGACACGCCGCCGCCCGCACTGGAAGCCACCGACCCCCGCAGCGAGCGCGGCGACCGCCGCTACGCCGGTGTGGCCGCCGAGAACGTGCCC
>DATLGV010000627.1:0-1940 GCA_035540275.1 Acidovorax sp.
TACCACTCGAAAACGGTGCCGAGCGACGAGGCGAAGATGACCTTCCTCTCTTCGGGCGACATCGGCCGCGGTGCGGGATGAACAGTTGCCATGGTGTGTGTCTCCTATTGGTGTTACAGACCGCACTGCGGCGGGCTGCACGCATTCTTGGAGATGGCACTGACCACCCTCTGACGCGAAACCAACAAGAGCTTTCATCAAACTGACCGCTCTCTGACAACTTAGGGTGAAACCCGCAGCACCCCTTTCAGCATCCGGAAATCGCTCAGGGTTTGCCGGGTAAACCCGATGGGAGCTGGCTGACAGCGTCCCAGGCGGGGCCGTCGAACCAGGCGTCGCCATCGAGGTAGGCACGCAGCATGGGCAGGCCGTCGAGCCCCCAGAACAGCTTGCCGTCCACCCCGAACGCGGGCACGCCAAACACACCGGCGGCCTGCGCGGCTTCGGTGTTGGCGCGCAGCAGGGCCTTGGGGCCGTCGCTGTTCACGTCCTGCCCGGGGCGCACCTGCTCTGCGAGCGCCCCGGCCAGCGCGGCCAGGCGCGCGGGGTCCAGCGCGTCACCACCGCCCTGCCACACATGGCGCAGCACCGTGCCCGCCACGTAGCGGTTGATGCTGCCGTCGTCGCTGCAGGCCAGGGCCTGGCGCAGCAGGGGCAGCGGGTTGAACGGGTGGCGCGCAGGCATCTGCAGCGGGGTGCCCTGCGCATGGCCCAGCCAGTTCACGTGGCGGTAGGTCCAGTCGCGCTTGGGGGCAATGCCCGCAGGGCCGGGGTTGCCGTGCTGTTGCAGCAGGGCACCCAGCAGCACGGGCTGGTAGGTCACGCTGTAGGTCAGCCCTTCCAGCACCTCGGGCAAGCGCTCAAACGCCAGCCAGGCATAGGGCGAAATGAAGTCCAGATAGAACGTGATGCGCTTCATGCTTCGGTCTCCGGCACGGGCCAGGCAATGCCCGCACGTTGCAACAGCTGCGCCCAGATGGCGCGCCGCTGCGGGGCGTCGGCGCGCGACCAGGCACGGATTTCATCCAGCGTGCGAAAGCAGCCTTCACAGCGGCTGCGGTCGGGCGTCATGCGGCACACCGAGATGCAGGGCGAAGGCACCGGCTCGGTGCTTTGGGGGTCAAACTGGCCGGTAGCGCCAGTCTCTTTTGCCTTGGCAGCTAGCAAATCAATCGCATTCATACGACCGCCTTGGGCGCGGAGGCGTCAGCCACAGGCGCCTGCACCACGTCCACCACGGGCGCGCCCGTCAGGCGCTGCAGGTCGGTGGGGTGCAGGGGGAACACGCCATGCGGGTGGCCTGCTGCGGCCCACACCACGTCAAAGCGCAGCAGGTCCTGGTCGATGAGCGTGACGGGCGGCGTGGCATGCGCCACAGGCGACACGCCGCCAATCGAAAAGCCGGTGCGCGATTTCACAAACTCCGCGTCGGCCCGGCCGATCTTGCCACCCACATGGGCTTCCACCTTCTTCTCGTCCACGCGGCGGTCGCCCGATGTGACCACCAGCACCGCCGCATCGTCGCTCTTGCGCCGGAAGATGATGCTCTTGGCCACCTGCCCCACCAGGATGCCCAGCGCATCGGCGGCCTGCTGCGCGGTGCGCGCGGCGTCGTCCAGCATCTGCGGTGTGTGCGGATGGCCGCACCGCTGCAGCTCGGCAGCCACACGCTGTACGCCCTCGGGCAGGTTCTTCAGTTCGGCTCCACACATGCGCATCGGTCTCCAGCGGGCCCCAAGGGGGACGTGATTCGGTCGGGTCTCCCTCCATTTTGCCGCGCGCCAGGGCCTTCCTGGCGCCCGGGCCCGCATGTCCCTGCGCAGCGCTCCGGCACCCGGCCCCCACCAGGCCACTTTACAAACAGGAAATGTGTGCCCGCCACAATGCGCCGAACTTTCCAACCCCACGCCCCACGCCCATGAACGATGCCGCGTTGCCCC
>DATLGV010000628.1:0-2473 GCA_035540275.1 Acidovorax sp.
ATGGGGTATTCGAGCACGTAGTGCTTGCCGTTGATCTCGCGCGTCTCCTTGCCGGCGGCCAGCTCGGTGCCATAGGCCGTCGGGCAGAAGAAGGCGCCGATGCCCGCGCCCGCAGCGCGCAGCCGCTCGGCCAGGTTGCCCTGGGGCACGAGTTCCAGTTCGAGCTTGCCAGCGCGGTACAGCTGGTCGAACACATAGCTGTCCACCTGGCGCGGAAAGCTGCAGATGATCTTGCGCACCTGCCCGGCCTTGAGCAGCGCCGCCAGGCCCTGGTCGGCATTGCCCGCATTGTTGTTGACCACGGTCAGGTCACGCGCGCCGTGGGCGATGAGCCCATCGATCAGCTCGCCCGGAATGCCGGCCGTGCCGAATCCGCCTATCAGCACCGTGGCACCATCCTTCACCCCCGCGAGGGCCTGGGCCACGGAGTCCGCCAGTTTGTTGATCATTGCAACGCTTTCTTGGTTTGCTTGGTTGTTGTCTCGTCGAAATTTGTTCGCATATAGAACAATTGTTCGCTTAAAGAATTATACTGGGCGCACGTATGAATTCCCAACCCCCTGAACCCAAAGACCCCAAACCGAGCGACAGCTATGTGCAGTCGTTCGCGCGCGGGCTGGAGGTGATCCGCTCGTTCAGCGCGGCCACGCCGCAGCAGACCTTGAGTGAAGTGGCTGCGCAGACGGGCCTGACCCGCGCAGGCGCGCGCCGCATCCTGCTCACGCTGCAGACGCTGGGCTATGTGGAGACCGACGGCAAGCTGTTTCGCCTGAGCCCGCGCATCCTGGACCTGGGCTTTGCCTACCTCTCGTCACTGCCCATCTGGAACCTGGCCGAGCCGGTGATGGAAGACCTGGTGGAAGAGGTGCGCGAGTCGTCATCGGCCGCCGTGCTGGACGGCCTGGACATCGTTTACGTGCTGCGCGTGCCCACGCACAAGATCATGCGCACCACGCTGGGCGTGGGCTCGCGCCTGCCCGCGTGCTGGACCTCGATGGGCCGCATGCTGCTGGCCGGGTTGCCGGACGACGAACTGCAGGCCCGGCTGCAGGGCCACCCCATGCAGCGCTTTACCGCCCACACCACCACCGATGCCGATGCGCTGCTGGCCCACATCCGCCAGGCGCGGCAGCAAGGCTGGTGCCTGGTCAACCAGGAGCTGGAAGAGGGTTTGATCTCGATCGCCGCGCCGCTGACCAACCGCACAGGACAGACGGTGGCGGCGCTCAACATCAGCGGACAGGCCAACCGCACGAGTGCGGCAGTGATGCAGGAAAGCCTGCTGCCCGCACTGCTGAGTGCGGCGCGCACCATCTCGCGCATGATGGGGGCGCCGAGGGGGTAGACGCCCCGACTCCCGACGGGCATCGGGGGGGGCACCCATCGCGACGAGCGCCTCAAACTGAAGCTCAGACACTCGTCTTACGTGGATAGGGCAAAGAGCCGGAGCCGCAACCCCAGCCGCTCGCCACGACGGGTGACATCAGTTCTTGCGAAAGCCCAGCACCAGCATCACCCCGCCCAGCACCATCGACCCCAGGCTCACCCACTGCGGAATGTGGACGGACTCCTTTTCCTTCACGGTGAGTTCCAGGGGCCCCAGCTTGGCCTGGGTCGTGTCCTTGGTAAAACTGAAGCCTCCGGTCAAAAAGCCGGCCAGGCCCAGCACCAGCAGCAGCACACCCACAATTCGCATTGCCTTCATGACAGTTCTTCCCATGCCGGGTTTGGAGGACTGCGACAAAGAGGACCCGGCTCCCTGCCTTTGCGCCAGCCCAATGTAGGTGCGCGCGCCCATCGCCCGCGTAGGACGCCGCCCCGGCGCACTGTAGCGGGCGGGCGCAACCCGCATGGTCCGCTGCGGGCGCCCTGCCCGCCGCCCCTGCGCAGGCCAGGCCCTTGCCCTGCGTGCTACCCTCACGCCCCATGTTCAGCCCCACCCAAGCCGATGTGCGCCGCTTTCTGTGCGGCGTACACGCCAAGACCCAGAGCGGCGCCCCCATGGAAGCCATCGAAACGCTGGCCAGCCTGTGGATCGCCGAGCACCCCGAATACCACGCCGACCTGTCCGACGCCGATGCGGCCGTGGCGCGCAACTACGACGAAACACCGGGGCAGACCAATCCGTTCCTGCACCTTTCGATGCACCTGTCGATCAGCGAACAGTGCAGCATCGACCAGCCCCGCGGCATCCGCCAGGCGGTGGAACTGCTGACGGCGCGGCTCGATTCACTGCACGACGCACACCACGCCGCCATGGACTGCCTGGGCGAGATGCTGTGGGAGAGTCAGCGCGCGGGCCGCCCGCCAGATGGGGAGGCCTACATCGCCTGCGTGCAGCGGCGCGCCACGCGGGACTGACCGCCCGCCCCCGGCACGACGATCACAACAGCCGGAACGCCAACACCGCCACCAACGTGGGAGGCAAGGCCCCCAGCAGCAACCCCAGGGGGTTGATGACACCCTCCGAGAA
>DATLGV010000629.1:0-4760 GCA_035540275.1 Acidovorax sp.
GCCTAGTCCCTCTATTGTCGCACCGGTGGCCCAAAAAGCGATTTTTCGGTCCCGCAGCGGCAAAAATGCAGTCCGCGCAGTCAACGCACTGGCGGAAAAATGCTATCCATTTAATAGCTACAGACGCATACAAGACGGACGCCATCACCTGTTTTTGCTTTCACTCCAGGGCTGAAAGGCCCAGCGCCCCAACACCTTGTACCTTGTGCGGACGTTGCCCTGGTGACCGGCGATGTCTTGGCGATGTCTTGGCGATGGGCGCCGTCAAACACCTGCACCCCGCCGCAATGCCCCCCAACCGCGCCTGGGCTTATTATTTATTCGGCTGCGCGCCTGAGCGTATCCACCACCGGGCGCAGCAGCACCTCGCGCAGGCCCCACCAGCCAGCGGCCAGCGCCAGTACCGCGCCTGCGAGTGCACCCGCCAGCGGCACCCAGGGCGCTGCCGTCCAGGTGAAATCAAAGACGTAACGGGCCAGCGCCCAGCCCACGCCCACGGCCACTGCACTGGCCAGAAAGCCCGCCAGCAGGCCCACACCCACCAGTTCGGCCCGCTGCACCTGGCGCAACAGGCTGGCCCGGGCGCCCACGGCGCGCATGATGGCGTACTCGCGCGCGCGCTCCTCGCGGGTGGCCGTGACGGCGGCAAACAGCACCACCAGCCCGGCCGCGAGCGTGAAGGCAAACAAGAACTCCACCGCCCGGATCACCTGCTCCAGCACCCGCTGCACCTGGGCGATGGTGGCGCCCATGTCCACGTTGGTGATGTTGGGAAACTGCCGCACCAGCGCGTTATCAAAGCCCTGGGTGTCGGGGGCCCGGTAGGCGGCCAGGTAGGTGATGGGGACATCCTTGACCTCCGCCACCGGGTACATCACAAAGAAATTGGCGCGCATGGAGCCCCAGTCCACCTTGCGCAGGCTGGTGATGCGGGCTTCGTCCTGTACGCCGCCCATGTCAAACTGCAAGCGGTCACCCATCTGCAGGCCCAGCGTCTGGGCGATGCCTTCTTCCACACTGAGGGCGCCCTCCTCACCCGGAGTCCAGCGCCCGGCCACGATCTGGTTATGCGCCGGCGCCTCCACGGCGTTCGACAGGTTGAACTCCCGGTCCACCAGGCGCTTGGCACGGTCGTCGGTGTAGCTGTCGGGGCCGACCGGCTTGCCGTTCACGGCCACCAGGCGGCCCCGGATCATGGGGTACCAGTCGTAGCGGGTCACGCCGCTGTCCTTGAGCGCCTGCTGAAAAGCCTCGGACTGGTCCGGCATCACGTTGATGACAAAACGGTTGGGCGCGTCGGGCGGCGTCGCACTGCGCCAGCTGCTGATCAGGTCCGTGCGCAGCAGCACCAGCAGCACCAGGGCCAGCAGGCCCACCGCCAGGCTGCTGACCTGCACCACGGCATAGGCCGGACGCGCCGAGATCTGCCGTGTGGCCAGCACCAGCCAGCGCGGCGCGGTGGTCTCGTTCACGCTCTTGCGCAGCAGCTTGACGGCCACCCACGACAGCCCCGCAAACAGCGCCACCGCGCCTGCAAAGCCACCCACGGCAATCAGGCCGAGCTTGATGTCGCTGCTGACTGCCAGCAACAGCGCGGCAAAGCCCGCGATGCCAATGCCCAGCACCGCCAGCGAGGCAGGCTTGAGCCCGCCGACATCCCGCCGGATCACCCGCAGCGGCGGTACCTGGGCCAGCTGCAGCACCGGCGGCAGGCCAAACGCAAACAGCAGCGTGAGCCCCATGCCCAGGCCAAACACCACCGGCCACAGGCTGGGCGGCGGCAGGGCCGACTCCACCAGGCCCGCCAGCAGCAGCACAAAGGCATAGTGCACCACATAGCCCAGCGCCACGCCCAGGGAGCTGGCGAACAGGCCGATCAGTGCGAACTCGGTGGTGTAGGCCCCCGCAATGGTTCGCTGGCTCTGCCCCAGCACGCGCAGCATGGCCGAGGCGTCGAGGTGCTCGGTGGCAAAGCCGCGCGCTGCCAGCGCCACGGCCACGGCCGACAGCAGTGCGGCCAGCAGCGCCACCAGGCTCAGGAATTTCTGGGCGCGGTCGAGTGTCTGGCGCATCTCGGGGCGGCCGCTTTCCAGCGACTCCACGCGCACGCCATGCACCTCGGGCTTCTTGGACTCCGCCACCGCCCACTCGTTGAACGCCTTGATGGCCGATGCCGGGCCAACCACGGCAAAGCGGTAAGTCAGGCGGCTGGCGGGTTGCACCAGGCCCGTGGCGGGCAGGTCGCGTTCGTTGACCATCACCCGCGGCGCAAAGCTCATGAAGCCTGCCCCCCGGTCGGGCTCGATGACGATGATGCGCGCAATGCGCAGCCGTGCGTCGCCCAGCAGCAAAAAATCGCCCATGGCGAGGTTGAGCGATTCGAGCAGCGGCGCGTCCACCCACACCTCGCCCGGCGCGGGGATGTCGCGCGTGGGCTGCTCCAGCGCACCGGGGGCATCCGCCACCGTGAGGCTGCCGCGCAGCGGGTAGCCCGGCTGCACGCTCTTGAGCGCCACCAGCTTGCTGGCGCCACCCTGGGCATCGCTCGCGCGGCCCATGGTCGGAAAGCCCAGCGTGGTCACAGACTGCAGCCCGAGCGCCTCGGCGCGCTCTACAAAAGCGGCTGGCGTCGGGTTGTCGCTGGCCACCACCGCATCGCCCCCCAGCAGCTGCAGGGCATCGCGCTGCAGCCCTCCCTGCAGGCGATCGGCAAAAAAACCCACGGAGGTGAGCGCGGCCACTGCCAGCGTGACGGCCACCATCAGCAGGCGCAGCTCGCCCGCACGCAGGTCCCGGGCCAGGGTGCGCCAGCCAAGGCGCAGGAAAGACAGGTTCATGGGCAGACCTTAGCGCAAAGCGAACGGGCTGGCGGGCCGTGGGGTGTTTACCGGGGCCACGCTACGGAGCGCGGCCGGCAGGGGCTTGCGCCAGTCGGATACCGCTGGCCTCCGGGTCTGCGGCGGCTGTCTGCAGCCGCTGCTCGAGCGCCTGCAGCACCGGGGCAATCTGCTTGCCCACGCGGATCTGGGGGTTCGAGAAACCATCGGCCTTGCCCGCCTCGACCTCGCGCTGCTGGATCAGCGGCACGGCCTTGGCAAACGCCTCGGTGAACGAATGGGTCTGGCGCAGCTGCTCATGGAACACCGCGCGGCCAAAAAAGGTCAGCTCCGACAGCCTGCCGCAGCCATACGAGGTGTGGGTGGCGTCGGCCGCCGTCATGACCAGGGTGCTGTCGGTGGCCAGCGGTTCGATCCAGCCGCCCGAGAAGCAGGCAGACACCGCGATCACGCGGTTGCGGATCCCCGACTCATCGAGCGCCGCGCGCAGCATGTCCGGCGTCACAGGCGGCACCTGCAGCGGCCAGTGCGCGGCCGCCAGCTCATGGTTGCGCGCGCCGTGCGAGGTCATGTAGATCACCAGCACATCGTGCTCGCGGTCCATGCGTGCGGCCAGGGCCGCAATGGCGCGCTGCAGGTTCTCCGGCGTGGCCCAGGGGTGGGTCTGTGCGGTCTCTGCATGGTTGAGCAGATGCAGCACCCGGCCCCGGGCATCAAACCGCTCCTGCAGCAGCGCGCTGACCATGGTGCTCTCGCGGCGGAACACGTTTTCGTCGGCGTAGGGCGAAAACACCAGCCCATAGACATCCGTCACGCCGGGGCGTTCTGGCGCCAGGGCATCCACCTGTTGCTGCCACAGCTGCTGCTGGTCTTCAAACAGCCCCTGCGACAGCGCCAGGTGCGCTGGCTCGGGAGGCTGCGCTTCATCGGCGGACGCGGCGGAGGCATCGGCCAGCGCCTGGGCGTCTTCCTCCCAGGGCTGGTCCTGGAACTGCCACATGCCCACCCCCAGCACCGCCGCCATGGCCACCGCAAACACCGCCGTGCGCATCCGCGAACGGATGAAGCGTGCACTCACCACCACCAGCGCAGCCAGTACCCACACGGTGAGTACGCCGTAGGCCACCCAGAAAACGGTGCTTGCCAGCGTTCCATTCCACCACTCTGGCTGATGACCCGCCACCGCCATCAGGGCATAAAGCACCAGCATGGGCGCCAGGGGCGCCCATGCGGACAGCACATACCAGGCCGCCAGCCCGCCCGAAGGGCCGGGCACACCCGGCTCTGGCACCAGGGCAGGTGCCCGCTGGGCCGGGGCCATGGCCCACCATGCCAGCCACAGCAGCACGAGGTTGCTCCACATCGGTGCGAGCCAGCCACGCAGGTTGAACTGCGCCGGGCCCACCACCTGCCACCGGGCCGCCCCCACCAGCAATGCGCCGCCCATCAGCGACAACACCAGCACCTGCCAGGGGGTGGGGCTTGCCGCCCCCGTGCGCGGCGACAGGAACAGCGCAGCGCGCAGTCCTTCGCGCATCCAGCCCCACAACGAAAGGCGCTGCGGGCCCGGCACGGCCCGGGTCACAGGCAGTGGCTGCAGGTCTTGCGGTGGCAGGCTCAGCGGGACCTCGATCTCCGTCTGGGCCAATTCCGGCCCCCATTGGCTGGGCAAAGTGTCGGCCCAGGTGCTACTGCTGCTGGCGTTCAGGTCTTTCATGCGCGCATCATGCCACCGCGGGTGGACACCGCGGTGGCACCTGCAGCCCTCTGCGGTGACTCGGGCAACGGGCACCTTCCAGAAGAAGCAACGGGCCGTGAAAACCGGCTCATACCCCATGGCTTTGAAAATGCCCAACCGTTCACGCTGGACCTGTCAAGGCGCCGCGCGAGGCCTCGATGGTCTCAGTCCGAACCGTATGGAGC
>DATLGV010000630.1:0-3678 GCA_035540275.1 Acidovorax sp.
GTGCACCCGCTGCGCAAGCGGCCCGTGCAGGAGCCGCTGGACGTGGGCGTGCGCGCCATCAATGGCCTGCTCACCCTGGGGCGCGGCCAGCGCGTGGGGCTGATGGCTGGCAGCGGCGTGGGCAAGAGCGTGCTGCTGGGCCTGATCACGCGCCAGACCGTGGCCGACGTGGTGGTCGTGGGCCTGATCGGCGAGCGCGGCCGCGAGGTGCGCGAGTTCATCGACCGCTCGCTGGGGCCGGCCGGCCTGGCCAGGGCGGTGGTGGTGATTGCGCCGGCCGACGAATCGCCGCTGATGCGCCTGCGCGCCACCGAGCTGTGCCATGCGATCGCCGCGCACTTCCGCGACCAGGGCCAGCATGTGCTGCTGCTCGTGGATTCGCTCACGCGCTACGCCATGGCCAAACGCGAAGTCGCGCTGGCCTTGGGCGAGCCCCCGGCCACGCGCGGCTACCCGCCCTCGGTGTTCAGCCTGTTGCCGCAGATCGTGGAAAGCGCGGGCAACGGCGAAAACGCCCAGGGCAGCATGAGCGCCATCTACACCGTCCTCGCGGAAGGCGACGACCAGCAGGATCCGGTGGTGGACACAGCGCGCGCCATCCTCGACGGCCACATCGTGCTGTCGCGCGCACTCGCCGAACGCGGCCATTACCCGGCCATCGACATCGCAGCCTCGATCAGCCGCTGCATGGCGCTGGTCACCACGCCGGACCAGCAACGCGCGGCCCGCGAGCTCAAAGAGCTGCTGTCGCGCTACGCACAGGTGCGCGACATGCTCCCCCTGGGGGCCTATGTGCCGGGCGCCGACCCCGTCACGGACCGTGCCGTGGCCCTTTACCCGCGCATCGAGGATTTTCTGCGCCAGGGCACGACCGAGGCTGCTCCGCTCGACACCACGCTGGCCCAACTTGACGAGGTGGTTGCATGAACGCCGCACGACAGGCCATCGCCAGCCTGGACCGCCTGGCCCTGCTGCGCCAGCGCGAGGTGGAGCGCGAACAAGCCGAACTGGCCGGCAAGCAGCGCCTGCGCGAGCGCTACCAGCGCAACCTGGACCGCCTCGACACCCTGTGCCGCAACGTCGGCGCCAGCGGCTCCGACCTGGCAGTGGCGGCGCTCAACAGCGGCAACTACAAGCACACCGTGATGCAGCTGGCGCTGGAGCACCGCAACGACCTGGCACTGCACGACGCCGACCTTGCCGTGTCACGGCAGGCCCTGGCCAACGCCTCGCGCCAGCACGAATCGCTGAACCTGCTGCTGGAGCGCCAGCGCGCGGACCTGCAGCGCGCCCTGGCCACCCAGGAGCAGAAGCGCCAGGACGAGATGGCGGCACAGATGTGGCAGCGGAGGGACGCATGAGTCCGCTGCGCATCGCCGATTTCATAAAAGGCGCCTTGGGGTCGCCTTGCCCCTCAGACCACTCTTTTTCACCCTTTTTGAGAGGAATCTGACATGGCAGACATCACCCCCAGCTCGATGGCGGCCCAGTTGGCGACGTCATACACCGCCCGTGCGCAGAGCCTGCTGACCGCTCAAACCAAGCAGGCACAGGCGACGGGAACGGCGCTGAACAAACTGCAGACGGCCCTCGCCGCCTTCGATTCGGCGCTCGGTGCGCTCTCCGCCTCTTCGACCAAGAGCCTGGTGCAGCGCAACGCCACCTTCTCCACGACCGGTTATGCGAGCGCCACGGCCAACGCCATGGCACAGCCGGGCAACTATGCGCTGTTCGTGGAGCAGGTGGCCACCACCCACCAGGTGGCCCTCGAGGACTTGCCCGCCGTGCCGGTCTCGCTGGGCGGCCCCCTGGTCGTGCAGTTGGCCGACGGCACGAACTTCACGGTGATACTCACCTCTGCCGACATGAACGGCGATGGCAGCATCTCCCAGGCCGAGATCGCGCGTGCGATCAACCAGGCCGACGAGAACAAGGGCAAGGTCACTGCCAGTACGGTGACCACGGGAGGCACGACACAGCTGGTACTGACCTCTGGCCAGAGCGGACTGCAGGGCCGCATCACCCTGGACGCAACGGGCCTGCCTTCCAGCCCGCTCAAAACGGCGCTGTCGAGCGGCGGCAACGATCTGATCGCGGCGAGCGACGCCGTGGTCTGGTTCGGCCAACCGGTCACCGGCATCCGCCTGCAGCAGGGGTCGAACACCGTCACCGCAATCGACGGCATCAGCATCACGCTGACGAAGGCCATGCAGGCGGGGGACGCGCCGCTCTCACTCACCGTGGCGAGCGACAACGCCGGTACCAGCGCCAACGTGCAGAAGTTCGTCGATGCCTACAACGCGCTCAAGAAAAGCCTGGACGAGCTGACCGCCAACGGCAACGAAAGCACCAGCCGCGCGGCGTTCGCCTCGGACCCGGGTGTGCGCGCCCTGCGTGACCGCCTGTCCCTGATTTTGCGCCAGAGCTATGGCGGCCAGACCCTGGCCCAGTTCGGCATCAGCGCCAACCGCAATGGCGCGCTCACGCTCGACAGCGAAAAGTTGCAAAAGGCCGTGGCAGCGCAACCCGACGGGCTCGACACGTTGTTCGGCAACACCGGCATCACCACGGCCAGCGGCGCCCTGGGGGCGTTCCACAGCGCGGTGAAGAACTGGACCGATGTCAGCAGCGGCCACCTGAAGCAGCGCAAGACCTCGCTGGAGACCCAGCAGAAGTCATTGACCGCGCGCCAGGCCCGCCTCGATGCGCAGTACGACACGGCCTACACCCGCTATCTCAACCAATTCTCCCAGTTGCAGAAGCTGCAGTCGCTCATGAGTGACAACAGCAATCTGCTCAGCCATCTCGGAACCACCTGAGCTCCTCACCCCTCATGGACTACGACGCCTACCGCAGCTACCACGCTGTCAACCTGAACGCACAGACCGCGAATGCATCGCCTGTGCAGCTCGTCATGATCCTCATGGACGGCCTGCTCGAGGAACTGGCGCGCGCGCGCGGGCACATCGAGGGCCTCCGCTACGAGCCCAAGGCCCGCAGCCTGGACAAATGCGTGGACATTCTCAACGGCCTGTCCAGTGCGCTGGACTTCGACACGGGCGGCGAGGTGGTGGCGAACCTGGGCCGCCTGTACGAGTACTGCGCCTGGCGGCTCTACAAGGCCGGCTTTGACATGGAGCCCGGCATGATCGACGAAGTGGTGGGGCTGCTCACCACCATCCGCAATGGCTGGCAAGCCGTGCAGGCGACCCATGGCTAAAACCCGCCAGATACTGCAGGTAACCCAGCGCCTGCGCGAGGGCGCGCAGGCACGCGACTGGGAAGCGCTGGCGCGCACCAGCCGCGACGTCGCGGCCCTGCTGGCCCCCCTCGCGCAAGACTCCCTGCTGCCTGCCGAACGTCACGCCCTGCGCGAGTTGCGCGAGGTCCACCAACAGGCCCACGCCCTGTGCAACAGCGCTGCAAACGACCTGCAGTGCGTTCTTGCCGAGCTGCGCGTCCACAAGGACGGCTGGCTCGCCTATGCCGCCCACGGCGATCTGAACGATTCCCTGCCATGACTTCCCTGCTCTCTCTGCCCACATCCGGCGCAGCGCTCCTGAGCGCCACGCCCCAGCCCACACCACCCGCGGCTGGCGATGTGCCCCTGCGCGATGCGTCGGCCCTGCCCCCCTTTCTCCAGGCGCTGCAGCGCACAGCCGTTCCCGCCCTGTGGGC
>DATLGV010000631.1:0-8989 GCA_035540275.1 Acidovorax sp.
AACTGGCGCTGGGCGTCGGCTGCGTCCACGCCTTCGCGCAGCACGGCGCTGGAGAAGCCCGTGCGCTGCATCTGCACCAGCTGGTCGATCAGCACATCGCCGGTGGCGCGGATCTCGCCCGCAAAGCCGCGGCGGCGGCGCAGCAGGAAGGCCTGGCTGAACGCGCGGCCGTCGGTGAAGTTGGGGAAGTGCAGGTCCACACGCTCAACGCCGTCGAGCGGCAGGGCCAGGGCGTCGGCATCGTTGGGCAGGGCCACGGTGCGGGTGTCGCCCTCAGCGGGTGGCTGGTGGTCTTGGGCAGATAGTAGTTTCAACATCGTCATGTCTTTGTGGCTTGCAAGGCGCTGCCGTTCAGGCGGCGGCAGTCTCGGCTTCCTTGTGGCGGGCCTGCTTGGCCGCTTCTTTGAACGGGTCGAGGCCGGTGCGGCGCACGGTGTTCTGGAAGGTTTCGCCGCTCTCGCGCAGGTCGCGGTAGGTGTTCAGCACGGCCTCGATCACGTCCGGCACTTCGGCCGCCGAGAACGAGGGGCCAATGACCTTGCCGGCCACGGCAGCGCCCGACAGGTCAGAGCCGTCCGAGCCGCCCAGCGTGACCTGGTACCACTCCTTGCCATCCTTGTCCACGCCCAGGATGCCGATGTGGCCGCTGTGGTGGTGGCCGCAGCTGTTGATGCAGCCGCTGATGTGCAGGTCGATTTCGCCAATGTCGTCCAGCTCGTCCAGGTCTTGATAGCGCTGGGTGATGGCCTCGGCAATCGGCAGCGAGCGGGCGTTGGCCAGTGCGCAGAAGTCGCCGCCGGGGCAGGCGATCATGTCGGTGAGCAACTGCACGTTGGCGCTGGCCAGGCCCAGGGCCTTGGCTTCTTGCCACAGCGCGAACAGGCGGCTGGCGTGCACCCAGGGCAGCAGCACGTTCTGGTCGTGGGTCACGCGGGCTTCACCGGCGGAATACTTGTCCACCAGGTCGGCCAGGGCGATGAGCTGGTCGCTGGTGGCGTCGCCGGGCGACTGGCCGGGGCGCTTGAACGACAGCGTCACGGCGCGCAGCTGCGGGTTCTGGTGCGGGTGCACATTGCGCTGCAGCCAGCGGCCAAACATCACGTGTTCTGCGGCCTGGGCGTTGAGCTGGGCTTGCAGGGCCTCCGGTGCCACGTCGGCAATGTCAGCCAGCTTCGGGGCCACAAAGCAGGCGGCCACGCGGTCAAATTCGGCCTGCGGGATGGTGTGGGGGCCACCGTCGATCTCCAGAATCTGGCGGTATTCGGCTTCCACATCGTCGATGTACTGCTGGCCTTCGGACTTCACCAGAATCTTGATGCGGGCCTTGTACTTGTTGTCGCGGCGGCCGTGCTCGTTGTACACGCGCACGATGGCCTCGATGTAATTCATGATCTGGTTCCAAGGCAGGAACTCGCGGATCACGGTGCCAATCACCGGCGTGCGGCCCATGCCGCCGCCCACAAACACCTTGAAGCCAATCTCACCCGCATCGTTCTTGACCAGGTGCAGGCCCACGTCGTGCCAGCCGGTGGCGGCGCGGTCGTCCTTGGCGCCGGTGATGGCGATCTTGAACTTGCGGGGCAAGAACGCGAACTCGGGGTGCAGCGTGGACCACTGGCGGATCAGCTCCGCATAGGGGCGCGGGTCCACGATCTCGTCCACGGCGATGCCCGCCAGGGCGTCGGTGGTGGTGTTGCGGATGCAGTTGCCGCTGGTCTGGATGCCGTGCAGATTCACGCTGGCGAGCAGGTCCATCACGTCGGCGCTCTTGGACAGCGGAATCCAGTTGAACTGCACATTGGTGCGGGTGGTGAAGTGGGCGCAGTTCTTGGGCAAGAAGGTGGTGCCCAGCTTGCCCTGGCCTTCCATGGCGGCCTTGAAGACGGCGGCTTCGGGCTCGTCGTATTCGCGGGCAATCTGCGCCAGCACGCGCAGCTGGCGGCTGGCGATCTCGCCATAGGGCACGGCCACGCGCAGCATGGGGGCGTAGCGCTGCACATACCAGCCGTTTTGCAGGCGCAGGGGGCGGAAGTCGTCCTCGCTCAGCTTGCCGGTCTGCCAGCGGGTGAGCTGGTCACGGAACTGCGCGGCACGCTGTTGCACGAACTGGGTGTCGAAAGCGGTGTATTGGTACATAGGGGACTCAGATCAGAATCAGTTTGAAGCCCGCCCAGGCCAGCAGAAGGGACAAGGCGGAGCGAATCAGGCGCTCAGGCGTGCGGGTGACCAGGCGCGAACCCAGCCAGATGCCCGGCAGCGAGCCAGCCAGCAATTGTGCAAGCAAAGGCCAGTCCACCGAGCCCAGCGAGGCATGGCCCAGGCCCGCCACCAGGGTCAAGGGCACGGCATAGGCAATGTCGGCGCCGATGATGCGCGGCAGCGGCAGAAGGGGGTAGACCAGCAGGAGCACCGTGACGCCGATGGCACCTGCACCTACCGATGTGAAGGTGACCAGCGTGCCGATCACCGCGCCCAGCAGTACGGGCAGGCTCCAGTGGCGGGGGCGGGTGGCGTCGCCGGTGTGGGCCTTGCGTGCGGCGTTTTGTACGGCTTGGCGTTGGGCAGAGAAAACAATGGCCTTGTAGAGCGTGGCGGCGGCCGTGAGCAGCAGGGCAAAGCCCAGCGTGGTGGTCATGATGCGCTGGGCGGTGGCGCTGGCCGGGCCCAGGGTGTGCAGCGCCCACAGCGCCAGCAGGGCGGCTGGAATGCTGCCCGCGCACAGCTGGCCCACCACTTTCCAGGGCACGAGGCGCTGGCGCGCCAGGCTCACGGTGCCGCCCATCTTGGTGAAGGCCGCGAACAGCAGGTCGGTGCCCACGGCCATGTGGGGCTTGATGCCAAAGAAAAAGATGAGGATGGGCGTCATCAGCGAGCCGCCGCCCACGCCCGTGAGTCCGACGATCAGACCCACCGCAAATCCCGCAAAGACAAACGCCAATTCATGCATGGTGGCGAATGTAGAGGGCTTGCTTATGGACGCAAACTATTGTTTTGTGCTTCTAATATGCAAATATGGGTATATGAACGTACCGGCGTGGGCTGACGGGCTTTGGGCTGCCCGGCCCCGCCGTGCCCGGCAGGGGGCTGTTCACATCCGTTCGCTCGCCAGCGCGCGGGCCAGCTTGGCGTCCAGCGGCAGGGGTTCGCCATTCAGGCGGGCGGCCAGCAGTTCGCCGCACAGCAAGGCCAGCGTCAGCCCGCGTGCCCCCATTGCTGTGCACACCCACAGGCCAGGCAGTGCCTGCGCGTCCACCGGCCCCACGATGGGCAGGCGGTCGGGGGCGGTGCAGCGCACGGCGGCCCAGTGCTCCATCGGGGCCCCTACCGTATCGGCCTGCTCGCCAGCGGCCAGCCGGGCTTCGAAACGGGGCGCCAGTGCGCGGGCCGCGGCGGGCATCAGGGTCTGCACTTTGTCCCAGTGCGAGCGGTGCGCGGCAAGCTGGTCGGCGGCACTGACGGGCAGTTCCGCCACATTGCGCTCAAAGGTGGAGCCCATGATCCAGCCGCGCCCGGCGGCTTCGTCGCCCGGTTTGCTGGGGTTGCCCAGGCCGAACGACGGCACCATGTTGCCGTGCCCGTTGGCCGGGAACGGCGCGGGCGCCGCAAGGTGGGCGGCATAGCGGCCCCACGACACCTGGCCGCGCACAGGTTGCAAGGGCCAGCGGTTGGCCAGCAGGGTGGAACTGCCCGCGCCGGCGGCAATCGCCACCACCGGGGCTTGGGCCAGTACCTCGCCCTGCGCATCCAGCGCCTGCCATTCGGCCGCATGGGCGGACGCGTTAGGCGCAGGCGGGGCGCGCAGGCTGGCCACGGGGCAATTTCCACGCCAGGTGACGCCGGGTTCCTGCAGCAATGCCCGCACCATGCGGGACGGTCGGATCCAGCCCGCCTGGGCGTGCCAGCAGGCCACGGCGTCGGGCGGCAGGCCTGCCTCTTTACGGGCCGATTCGGGGGCGGGAATGGTCCAGTCGGCGCCGGCACCCTCTTGCCAGTCGGCGGGCAGGCCGGGGGTGCCATCGGTGCGGTGTTCCAGCACGCCGGTGGGGCCCCAGTCCTGCCCGGCCTGCAGGCGCTGGCGGGCTTGCTGCAGCGTGGTACGCACGCCGCTGCGCGACAGGCGCGACAGCACCGCATCGTCGGGCGATACATGGGGTGCAAACACGCCTGCGGGCAGGCCCGACGCGCCTGCGGCGGGTTCTGCCGCCTCGTCCAGCACCTGCACCTGCCAGCCCCGGCGGGCCAGGCTGGCGGCCACCGCGGCGCCTGCCAGCCCGCCGCCAATCACCAGGCAATGCCGGGGCTGCGCGGTTGTGGAAGGGGTCGTTGCCTCCGGCAAGGCGACCGTGCGGAGCCGCGGCTCCCAGCGGGGGTTGTAGGTGGCCTGCAGGTTGTCGCGCTTGGGCGGCACGCCGGGCACACGCTGCACTTCAAAGCCGCATTCGGCCAGCGCATCGCGCACGGCGCGGGCAATGGTCCAGGTGGCGAGCTGGGTGCCCCGGCGGCAGCAGCGCGCCACGGCCTTGAGGGTGTGGGCGCTCCAGATCTCGGGGTTGACGGAGGGGCTGAACCCGTCGAGGTATACCGAATCTGCCGTGGGCGCCTGCTGGCGCAGCATCTCCTGTGCATCGCCCACATACAGGGTGAGCAGCACGCGGCCTTCGTCAAATGCCAGGCGGTGCACGCCGGGCAGCAGGCCCCACCATTGGGCGTGGAGCTGTTCGGCCAGCGGCGCCAGTTCGGGGTGGGCGCTGGTGGCGCGCAGCAAGTCGGCGGCGCTCACGGGCCAGGCTTCCGTCGATATGAAGTGCAGCAGGCGCGGTCGGTGCGGGTCGGCGCGCCATGCGGCCCAGGTGACGAGAAAGTTCAGCCCAAAGCCAAAACCGGTTTCCAGCACCCGCCACTGGGGCTGGCCAGCCCAGGCAGCGGGCAGGCCGCAGCCTTGCAAAAACACCCGGCAGGCCTGGTCCAGCCCTCCGTTCTCGCTGTGGTAGCGGTCGCCAAAGCGGGGGCTGTAGGGGGTGCCGTCGGGCAGCCAGTCGATGGGCTCGGACATGGGGTATGCAAGTGCTGAACACCGGGCCCGTGCAAGCCTTGCGCGCGGCCCAGAAAAACAAAGGGCGCCACAAGGGCGCCGTGCTGGGGCTGGTTTTTACAGCAATTGGGTGGAACAGCGGTTGTTCTAGATCACTGGCCGTGAACGCGGGAAGTGACTGGCGCCGCCGAAAAAGAGCTTGCATCAAACCACTTTTTGCAGCGCTGCACTTCGCTTTGCTCCGTTACGCGCTGGGCGGGACGTAGCCCGCTGCGGCGTCTGCGCCGCCGCCAAAGAAATGGTTTTGGCGAAACCACTTTTTGCAGCGCTGCACTGCGCTTCGCTCCGTTACGCGCTGGGCGGGACATATCCCGCCGCAGCGTCTGCGCCGCTGCCAAAAAAGTGGTTTTCCATCTGGCGGGCCAGGTACTGGCGGGCGCGGGCGTCGGCCAGGTTCAGGCGGTTTTCGTTGACCAGCATGGTCTGGTGCTTGAGCCAGTCGGCCCATGCCTGCTTGCTCACATTTTCCCAGATGCGCTTGCCCAGCTCGCCGGGGTAGGGCGGAAAGTCCAGGCCTTCGGCTTCCTGGCCGAGTTTGATGCATTGGACGGTGCGTGCCATGGTGGCTCCTTCTCGTGTTGGGGGTGATGCGAAGGCTGCGCGGGCGATGCCTTCAGATGTTTTGGGTATTAAGAACTGAAATCTCAGTAGTTCCAGTTTTGAAGAGGGCCTTCCAGAATGCGTTCCATCGGTGATTTGCACCGCAACACATTCAGAAAAGAGGCCCTTCCATGAACTTTCGCCGCGACTTTATCAAGTTTCCATTGGCCGCAGCCTTTGCAGGCGCTTTGGCCCTGACCGCATTGCCGTCGTTGGCACAGTCTGTGACCCTGCTCAACGTCTCGTACGACCCGACCCGCGAGCTGTACGTCGATTTCAACCAGGCGTTTGCCAAGCACTGGAAGGCCAAGACCGGCCAGGACGTGACCATCAAGCAAAGCCACGGGGGGTCGGGCAAGCAGGCGCGCTCCATCATCGACGGGCTGGAGGCCGACGTGGCCACGCTGGCCCTGGCCGGCGACACCGATGCGCTGCACACCAACGGCGGCTGGATTCCGAAAGACTGGCAAAAGCGCCTGCCGCACAACAGCTCGCCCTACACCAGCACCATCGTACTGGTGGTGCGCCAGGGCAATCCCAAGGCAATCCGCGACTGGGACGACCTGGTGCGCCCCGACGTGAAAGTGATCACGCCCAACCCCAAGACCTCGGGCGGCGCGCGCTGGAACTACCTGGCCGCCTGGGAGTTTGCCAAGCGCAAATACGGTGGCGATGCCAAGGCCAAGGACTTCGTCGCCAAGCTGTATGGCAACGTGCCCGTGCTGGACACCGGCGCACGGGGCTCCACCATCAGCTTTGCGCAGCGCAACCAGGGTGACGTGCTGATCGCCTGGGAAAACGAGGCCTACCTGCTGGAAAAGGAGTTCGGCACCAAGTTCGACGTGATCGCCCCGTCACTCTCCATCCTGGCCGAGCCCGCCGTCTCGGTGGTGGACAAGAACGTGGACAAGAAGGGCACGCGTGCCGTGGCCGAGGCTTATTTGCAGTACCTCTACACCGAAGAAGGCCAGGACATCGCGGGCAAACACTTCTACCGCCCGGCTGTGTCGGAAAAGGCCAAGGCCAAGTACGCCAAGCAGTTCCCCAAGCTGAACCTGTTCACCATCAACGACGCATTCGGTGGCTGGGACAAGGCGGCCAAGGAGCACTTTGCGGACAACGCCAGCTTTGACCAGATCTACACCCGCAAGTAAGTCAGCCAGTCAGCCCACCCGCCTGTAGGCGGGTGGTCGGCGCCCCGCCTCCGTGAATAAAACCCAGCCCCAGCGGGCCGGGCGGGGCGTTGCTCGTCCTTTTGAATGAAAACAGGCTCAAGCGCTTATGTGTCAAGCGCTAAAAGCTATCAAAACCATAGTATTCAAGGAATCCACACCATGTCCGCCTTGCTCATCGCCGGCAGCCCTTCAGAGCGCTCCCGCTCCGCCGCCTTGCTCGACGCCGTGGCCCAGCGCCTGTCGGTGCGCGGTGCGCTGGTGGACCGCATCCACATCCGCGACCTCTCGCCCCAGGCGCTGCTGCTGGCCGACTTTGGGCACCCCACGGTGGTGAATGCCATCGACCAGGTGGCCGATGCCAGCGTGCTGGTGGTGGCCACCCCGGTCTACAAGGCGGCCTACAGCGGCGTGCTCAAGGTGTTTCTGGACCTGTTGCCGCAAACTGCCCTCAAGGGCAAGACGGTGCTGCCCCTGGCCACGGGCGGCAGCCCGCACCACATGCTGGCGCTCGACTACGCGCTGCGGCCCGTGCTGCAGTCGCTGGGCGCCAAAAGCATCCTGCCCGGCATCTACGCCACCGATGCCCAGGTCACCCTGACGCCCGAGGGCACCTACCACGTGCAGGCCGACATTGCCGCGCGGCTGGACGACGCGGTGAACGTGCTGGTGACCGAAACCCTGCGCCCGTCGCCCGCCCAGGCCACGCGCTTCGCGCCGGTGCCGTTCTCGCAGGTGCGATGTAGCGTCTGACGCGGGCCCGGCGCTGCGGCAGGCCCGCGGCGCCAGCGCCACCTTCCTTCCCCCTTCATTTCCATTGTTGATTTTTGCTGCGCCGGGTGCGCGGGCAGGGCGGTGTGCCGCCTGCTGCCAGTCCGCCCGGTGCTCCCCCACCCTGATTTGCTGCTGGAGCCCGCACCATGAACGAACTGAACCGCTTTTCCCTGCAACGCCGCCACCTGCTGGCCGCCAGTGCTGCCACCGCCGCCGCTGGGGCGATCCCCTCTGCTTGGGCCCAGGCCTCTGGCGCGCCCCGCGTGCTGCGCGTGGGCCACCAAAAGGGCTGGCTCTCCATCCTCAAGGGCCGTGGCACGCTCGAAAAGCGCCTGGCCCCGCTGGGCGTGAAGGTGACCTGGACGGAGTTCAACGCCGGCCCCGTGCAGCTTGAGGCGCTCAACGTCGGCTCCATCGACTTTGGCGACGTGGGCGAGGCCCCGCCCATCTTTGCGCAGGCCGCCGGCGCGCCGCTGGTGTACGCCGGTGCCACCGTGCCCCGCCCCGCGCTGGAGGCCGTGGTCGTGCCCAAGGACTCGCCCATCCGCAGCGTGGCCGACTTGAAAGGCAAGCGCGTGGCCTACAACAAGGGCTCCAACGTGCAGTACTTTTTGGTCAAGCTGCTGGAAAAGCACGGGCTCAAATACGCCGACGTGCAGTCCGTCTTTCTGGCGCCCGCCGACGCACGTGCCGCGTTCGAGCGCGGTGCAATCGATGCCTGGATCATCTGGGACCCGTTCCTCGCCGCCGCGCAAAAGCAGCTCGATGCCCGCCTGCTGGCCGATGCCACGGGCGTGGTCAACAACCGCGCGTACTACTTCACCTCGCGCGACTTCGCCACCCAAAACGCCGACGTGCTGCGCGTCGCGATCGAAGAGGTCAACGCCATCGACACCTGGGCGTCCAGAAACAAGGACGCCGCCGCGGCCGAGCTGTCGGCCGTGCTGGGCCTGGACAAGTCCATCACCGCGCTGTACCTGAACCGTGCCCGCTTCGGCACCGCGCCCGTCACGCGCGAGATCCTGGCCGAGCAGCAGGCGATCGCCGACACCTTCTTCGACCTCAGGCTCATCCCCAAAAAGCTCAACCTGCTGCACGCCGCGCCGGTGGACCTCTGAAGCCGGCCGCATCGTATTGAAAGGAGTCCCACCATGGCCCCCCTTCCCCTCAGCCCCGAACGCCGCCGCGCACTGCAGCTGCTGGGCGTTACCGCCTTCAGCTGGACGCTGGCGAGCCGCTATGCCCACGCGCAAAGCACCCCCGTGCCAGGCCCCGAGCAACTGCGCATCGGCTACCAGAAGTCCGCCGTCAACCTCGTCATCCTCAAGCAGCAGGGCGTGCTGGAAAAACG
>DATLGV010000632.1:0-4411 GCA_035540275.1 Acidovorax sp.
CCAATGGGGTGAGCGCCGGTTGCGCCGGGCCGTAGCCCCTGCGACGCGGGTCGAGGCCGCCCAGTTCCTGGGTGAGCTGGGCCGTGGCGGCGCAGGGCAGATCTTCGTGGCCGACGTGTTCGAGATCGCGACGGTGTCGCCCGAGGCCAGCCTGTTCCAACCCCCGATGCCCGGTGACCAGGGGCTCTTGCTGGGCGTCACGGGCACGCTGCACTTTCAGACGGCGTCTGTTTCCCCATCGCCCAAGGTGAACCCATGAGTGCAGAACATGTGTACCGCATCGCCAGCTCCGGCTGGCTGCACTGCCACGGGCATCAGGTGGAAGAGGTTCCGGCCTGGCCCCGCCTGACGCACAGCGCGCTGGTGGTGCTGGACATGGACGACGTTTACACCGACGTCTGGCGCTTCGAGGGCAAGACGGAATACGCCGCCGCCCTCGTGGAAAAGCGGGTGCGCACGCAGGGCCTCGTCGAAGGTGCGGCCCATGTGGTGGTGCATCGCTTGGTCAAGCTGCCCGGCGGTTTTCAGGTCTTTTTCACGGCCCTGTCGCTGGATTTTTGGCAGCGTTGCACCCAGTGGGCCAAGGAGCAGGACGACCATTGCCTGGTGATGATGGCAGGGGGCCTGCTGTGCGATGGCGTCAGCTCCGGCAATGCACGCGTGATGCTGACACAGCGGCGGCTGATGTGCTTTGCGCAATCCGAGGAAGGCATGGTCTTTGGCTCCACCCAGGCGCTGGGCTCCGGCCCGTCGGCCATGGCCAGCGCAGCCCAGGTGATGACCGGCAACCATGGCGCGTTGTTGACGCGGCTGGGGGCGGAAGCGGTGGAGTGGGGCACGCTGTGGTCCACGCAGCCGGCGGACGTGGACACCTGCGTGGCTGCCGTACGCAGCGTGGCGGGTGGAGCGCCGGTGGTCATGCGTGCGCAAGAGATGACGCTGGCCGCAGAGCGGGTCCATACCGTTTTGCCACTGCTGGCGCGCCAGGCGGCGGGCCGTCACGCGCTGAACCCCAGTCTGGAGCGGGTGGCATGGCGTGCCGAACGGTGGGTGGCCCCCATCACGGTGGTGACGGCGCTCGTGGGTGTCGTGCTGGCCATCGTAGGGGTGCTGGTTGGCCAGCTGGCCGACCAGCAGCGCAGCGCAGGGCAGGGCCCGCGCGCTGAAATGGAAGCGCTGCAGGGCCGTATCCAGGCGGTGTCCCTGGTGGAGGCGCCGCAGAAGCTGTTGCCGGTGGCCGAGTTCTCCCGCACGCTGGACGAAGGCGCGCGCCATGACCCCGTGGCTTTCATGGCGGTCTTGAAGGCAGCCTCCAACAAGGACATACGCATCCAGCGCGTGCGCCTGGAAACCACGAGTTCGTTGGGGGGCGCTCAGCCGCGGGGCCGGGCCTTCCGTGTGGACGGCGTGGTCGCGCCCGGCGCCTCGGCTTCGGTGACGCGCTGGGTGTCGCAGGTGGCTGCCGCCGGCTGGACGCTCAAGGCCGTGGACCCCACCTACACGCTGCCCGGTGCCTTCTCTTATGAGCTGGTGGCCAGCGCAGCTGCTCCAGGAAATGTGAAACCATGAAATACGCGGCTTTACTACTCAATGGGCTCGCCCTTCTTCTGCTGGGCTGGGGGCTGTATGGCGTGTTCCAGCTCACCCAGGCGCGCACCCCGTCGACGCGGCCCTTGACGCTGGAGTTGACGCCTTTGCCGCCTGCGCTGCGCACCGATCAGGCGCGCGTTGCCGAAGCCTTTGGCGCCATGGCCCGCATACAGGCCCAGACGGCTACCGCTGGCACCGATCCGCAGCGGTTGATCGCCCTGCCGCTGCCGGACAGCGACGTGGTGGGCAGTGTGCAGATGCCTCGCCGTTCGTTGTCATTGCATCTGGACGACCTGGCTTCCGAAAAGCAGTCGGTGGTGATCGACGGGCAGTTGGCCCGGCAGGGGGCTCGCCTGGAAGGCGGGGGGCGCGTGGTGCAGGTTCGTCCGAGCGAAGCGGTGGTCACCGAGCGCCTGGGGCGCCAGACGCTCACGTTGCCCCAGGGCGACCTGCGGGTGGGCACGCTGCGGTGGCCTGATGGCTCGCTGGCGAGCGTCAACACCCAGGAATTCCGTGCCGGGCTGCCCGGTGGCCTGCCCGGCCCCATCAAGAGCCTGCCATGACCACGAAGACCCACCGGCAGCAGGTGCGCAGCGGGGCTGCGCGGTGCGATGAGCACATCACCTGGCGTGCTCCTGTCGGCTTCTTTTCATGACCATTTCCAGAAATCACGCGAGTAGCGCCGAGGACAGCGACATGAACCATTCTCCGTTTTTCAAGCCTTTGGCGCTGGTATGTGCCGCCGTGGTGCTGGCTGGGTGCGCCAGCTCGTCGCCCCGCAGCGCCTCCAGCCTGCCCCCGCCCGACACGAAGGCGGCGGACCAGATGCGTGAGCACGCGGCGCAGGAAGCGCAGCGTCTGCTGGCGCACCAGCAAATGCTGCTGGCAGAGATCAACAAGACCGCAGCCCCTCCGGTCATTACGCCAGTGGCTCCGGTATTCGATCCGCTGGAGGGCAAGCTGATCAACGTGGCCATGTCCAGGGCCAGCATCAGCCAGATCCTGAGCGCGTTTGCCGATGCCGGGAATCTGAACCTGATCGTGGACCCCAATGTGCTGAAGGGCGGTCAGCTGGCCGACATGCATCTGCGCCAGGTGACGCTGCGGGAAGGTTTCAACGAAGTGCTGCGCACCTACGATGTTGCCGGGGAGTTCCGCGGCAACACCCTGCGGGTGAACCTGACCGAGGAAAAGTTCTTCGCGCTGAACTTTCTGAACACCAAGTCCAGTATCCAGATGGGCTCTGGCGGCAACGTGTTTGGCAGCAGCAATGCGGGCAGCAGCGGCGCAAGTGGCGGTGGCAGCAGCGGCGGCAGCGGATCGGGTGCCCAGCAGGGCAGCCTGACCATGGCGGGCTCCGGCGGCGGTACTACCGATCCGTACCAGGAAATCGAAACGGCCCTCAAGTCGGTGCTGGGGGATGCCCGCCAGGACCGGCTGGCCCAGCAGCAGCAAATGCAGCAGCAGAGCCTGAGCATGACGACGCCGGGCTCGTCCTCTTCGGCCTGGATCGGCGGCGGGGTCACCCCCACCCAGCCTGCCCAGTTGCCGCAGGCGCCCTTGGCCGCGATGCACGAAGACAGTGGCTTCACGCTGAACAGGATGACGGGCACGCTGTATGTGAAGGCTCGGCCTTCCAAGATGCGTGCGGTGGAGAAGATTCTGGCCCAGGTGCACAAGGTGCTGGGCAAGCAGGTGTACGTGGAGGCGCAACTGATTGATGTCCAGCTGTCGGACAACTTCGAGTTTGGTGTGGACTGGACCTCCCTGCGCAGCCGTCTGGCCGCAGGGTTTGGCTCTTCGCCCATGCAGCTGGGCGGCAGTTCGGGCACGCTGCCCAATGCCGCCACCGGCTACCCATCGCGGGCCATCTCCATTCCCGCGGCGCTCATTGGCAGCGTGGCCGGTCCCGCGTTGGGTGTGTCGTACCAGGGCAGCAACTATGGCATCGTGATCAACGCCCTGCGCTCCTTTGGCAACCTGAAGGTGCTGTCCAACCCCAATGTGCAGGTGCGCAACGGGACACCGGCCTTGCTGTCGGTAGGCACCAGCTCCCGCTATGTGTCCCAGTCCGCATCCACGCAGACGGTGCCTGGTGGCGGGGCGTCCACCACCTCGTCCAGTGTGCAGACCGACACCGTGTTCTCCGGCGTCATGGTGGGTGTGCTCCCCATGGTGCGCGACGATGGCCGCATCGAGCTGCTGCTCAACCCCATGCAGAGCGATGTCGATCCCGCCAGCCTGCAGCTGGTGGCGGTGGGCGGAAGCAACCTGGTCTCTTTGCCCAAGGTGAGCTACAAGGGGCTGACCACCACCCTGAACGTGGGGGACGGTGACGTGGTGGTGGTGGGAGGGTTGATCGACCAGCGCAGCTCCAACAACGACCGTGGCGCGCCCGGCGTATCGGACGTGCCTTTGCTGGGCAAGCTGTTCGGCAATGAGAACAAGGTGCACGGCAGCCGTGAACTGGTGATCGTGTTGCGGGTGCGTGTGCTATGAGCCTCATCCACGACGCGCTGAAATCCATGGATGCGCCCCAGAATACCAAGCCTGCCATGGCCCAGGCTTCCAAGGCGGCGGGGCGTGGTCGTCCCGCGTGGCTGGATGCCATGCTGGCTTTTGCCGTCGTGTTGGGGGCCGGCATTCTGGGATGGTTTGTGTGGCAGACCCAGATGAAGCCGAAGGCGGACCCGCTGCCCATGGCGGCGGCACCGGCGCCCGCACCCGTTCCCGCACCAGCCGCTGCGGGGGGGACACCTGCTGTCACCGAGACGGCTGCGCCAGCAACGGCTCCTGCGATGCCGGCGCCGGCCGGGACGGC
>DATLGV010000633.1:0-6809 GCA_035540275.1 Acidovorax sp.
GCAGATCTGGGGCACCGGCGGCATGAGCCACCAGCTCCAGGGCCCGCGCGCCGGCCTGATCAACAAGGAATTCGACAACGCCTTCCTCGACAAGCTGATCGGCGATCCCGAGGGCACCGGGTACTGCACCACGTTGACGGCAAACGGGATCACCGGGCAGGGCCAGGCTCCCGTCTTGGGGTCCTGCTCGCCGCACATCAGCGACAGCGGCACGGTGAGGCCGTGGTCCACATCCATCTTGTTGACGATGGTGAGGTCAAAGTCCTGCTGGATAACCGACTGCGCAATGTGCGCCGCCAGGTCCGGGTGGCCCTGCACCACGGGCACGGGGCGGGGACCCCAGCCCTCGTCGGCGGGCTGGAACTGCGCGGCCGTGCCGATGGCGAACGTGGGGATCATCTCCAGGCTGAAGGCCGTGGCGTGGTCGTTGTAGACCAGGAAGATCACGTCGGGCTTGTTGTCCTTCATCCACTGCTTGGAGAAGTCGTAGCCCGCGAACAGCGGCTTCCAGTAGTCTTCCTGCGTCTTGCCCAGGTCCAGCGCAGCGCCGATGGCAGGCACGTGCGACGTGAACACGGAGGCGGTGATCTTGGCCATGGTCAGTTTCCTTTCTTGCCCACTGCGGCTTGCTGCAGCACGTGGCCCTTGCCTTGCGGTTGCCGGTGCGCCTGTGCGTCGCCGTCTTCGCCAATCACGCGGTTGCCATTGGCCGAGCGGCCGCCGCTGATCATCATGTTGCGGTATTCCTCTTCCGTCATGCCGGTCATGCTGCCCGCCATCTGCTGGAAGCTCTTGCCGTCGGTGGCACCGATCTTGGCCAGAAAGTAGATATTGCCGCCCAGGCGGATGCACCAATTCAGGTCACGCGCCAGCACGGCCTGCTTCTGCTCCTCGGTCATCGCCCACTCGTCCAGATAGGCGCGTTCGTTGGCCTTGAAGCGCGCGCGGTTCTCGGCCTTCATCAGGCTCATGCAGAACTGGTTGAGCCAGTAGCCCTTGCGGCTTTGCTCCGCGTCGAAGATGGTCGTGCCGGGCACGTCCAGGTAGGGTTTGTCGAGTGGCATGGCGTCAGCCTTTCCGGGTCACTTCTTCGGGCCAGTACAGGCGCATGGGGTTGTCCACCAGCAGCTTCTTTTGCAACTCCGGTGTCGTTGCAATGTGCGGGATGAAGTCCACCAGCAGGCCGTCGTCGGGCATGTGGTCCTTGAGGTTGGGGTGCGGCCAGTCGGTGCCCCACAGCACGCGGTCGGGGAACTCTGCGACCACCTTGCGGGCAAAGGGCACCACGTCCTGGTAGGCGTTCTGCTCACCATTCAGCGCCTTGGGGCCGGTGACGCTCAGGCGCTCAGGGCAGCTTACCTTGCTCCACACATTGGGGTGCTGGCGCATGAACTTCAGGAACAGCTCGAACTCGGGGCCGTCCACCGGCTTGCTCACATCGGGGCGACCCATGTGGTCCACCACGACGGTGGTGGGCAGTGCGGTGAAGAAGTCCCACAGCTCGGGCAGGTCCACCGCCTCAAAGTAGATCACCACATGCCAGCCCAGCTTGGCGATGCGCGCTGCAATCTCCATCAGCTCGTCCTTGGGCGTGAAGTCCACGAGGCGCTTGACGAAGTTGAAGCGCACGCCGCGCACACCCGTGTCGTGCATGGCCTGCAGTTCTTCGTCGGTGACCGAGCGCTTGACGGTGGCCACGCCACGCGCCTTGCCACCGGAGTGCACCAGCGCATCGACCATGGCGCGGTTGTCCGCACCGTGGCAGGTGGCCTGCACCACCACGTTGCGCGCAAAGCCCAGGTGGTCGCGCAGCGCGTACAGCTGGTGCTTGCTGGCGTCGCAGGGGGTGTACTTGCGCTCGGGGGCGTAGGGGAACTCTGCCCCGGGGCCGAACACGTGGCAGTGCGCGTCCACCGCGCCTGCAGGCACCTGGAAACGGGGTTGGCTGGGGCCGGCGTACCAGTCCAGCCAGCCGGGGGTCTTGGTGAATTCGCTCATGGGCGTGGGTCCTTGGTTGCTGGGTGGGGGCGGGTCAGTCGAGGGACACGTTGGCCTTCTTGATCACCTCGCCAAAGCGCTGGCTCTCGTCCTTGACGAACTGGGTGAACTGCGCGCGGGTGGTGGGGAAGGGCTCGTAGCCAAAGCTCTTGAACTTCTCCTGCACATCGGCGCCGGAGAGGGCTTGCTCGATGTCCTTGCGGATCTTGTCGGTCACGGCAGCGGGCAGGCCGGGCGGCACGGCAATGGCGTTCCAGCCGGTCACCTCAAAACTCTTGGGGCCACCCGATTCGCCCACGGTGGGCACGTCCGGAAAGCTGGCCAGGCGCTGCGGCGCGGTGACGGCCAGAAAGCGCAGCTTGCCCGCGCGCTGCAGTGGCCCGGCGGTGGCAGCGCTGCCCAGCGCAAACGACAGCTCGCCGGTGGAGACCGAGGTGTAGAGCTGCGTGGTCTCTTTGTAGAGCACGTGTTCCATCTGCGTGCCGGTGGCGCTTTCGAACAGCTCGGAGCCCAGGTGCACCGGGTTGCCGATGGACCAGGAGCCGTAGTTGAGCTTGCCCGGGTTGGCCTTGGCGTCGGCCACGATGTCGCTCACGGCCTTGTATTTGCTGTTGGCGGCCACGGTGAAGAAGAAGTAGGTCTTGAACAGCGGCAGCAGTGTGTCGAAGTCCTTGGCCGTGTCGTAGGGCAGCTTCTTGAACAGGCTGGGGTAGGCGGCCAGGTGCACGTTGTCGAGCACGATCAGGTCATGCCCGTCCTTGGCGCCGCGCTTGAACGCGTCGATGGCGATGAAGCCGTGGCCACCGGGGCGGTTCTCGACCACCACGGGCTGGCCCCAGGCGCGACCCAGTTTTTCAGCCACCAGGCGGGCCACGCCGTCCGGCCCACCACCCACGGGGAACGGCGTGATGATGCGCACGGGCTTGGACGGAAACGCCTGCGCCGAGGCGAGCTGGGGCACACAGCCCAGCGCAGCCGCCAGGCCCAGGGCCAGGCCTGCACGGCGGGAGAGGTAAACGGGAGACACGGAACAACGCATGGAAAGAAGAAGCTTCTGAAGAAGCTGTTTGCTATAAATTACATAGCTGCAAGCGCATGATTGACTAGCGCTTGCAACCCAAAAGGCTGAAAAACCGCTCAGTCGATGTACTTGAGGCCCGCCTTCTCCAGGCCGGGGCGCATGTTGTACATGTCGAGGCCCAGCACGCCGCTGGCAAGCTTGGCGCGCTTCTCGCCTTCAAAGCTCTCGCGCTTTTGCGCGGCGGCCAGCGTCTCGGCCGCGCGGGCGGCGGGCACACACACCACGCCGTCGTCGTCGGCCACGATCACGTCGCCCGGCGTGACCAGCGCACCGGCGCACACCACGGGGATATTGACCGAGCCCAGCGTGGCCTTGATGGTGCCCTTGCTGCTGATGGCCTTGCTCCATACAGGGAAGTTCATTGCCTGCAGCGTCTTCACGTCGCGCACACCGGCGTCGATGATTAGGGCGCGCGCGCCACGAGCCTGGAAGCTGGTGGCCAGCAGGTCGCCAAAGTAGCCGTCGGTGCATTCCGAGGTGACGGCCGCCACCACGATGTCGCCGGGCTGAATCTGCTCGGCCGCCACATGCATCATCCAGTTGTCGCCGGGCTGCAGCAGCACGGTGACGGCCGTGCCGCTGACCTGCTGGCCACTGTAGATGGGGCGCATGTAGGGCTTGAGCAGGCCCACGCGGCCCATGGCCTCGTGCACGGTGGCCGAGCCCAGGGCGGCCAGGCCGTCGGCAGCTGCGCGGTCAGCGCGGGTGATGTTGCGGTAGACAACGCCAAGTTCGAACATGTCAGAGCCCCTTTGCCTTCAGGCGTGAGTCGAGTCGGGAGAACACACGGCGCGTGTTGGCTTCGTAGATCTGGTGCTTGTCGTCGGCGCTCAGGAGGGTGGAGGCCTCGATGTAGCGCTTGGTGTCGTCGTAGTAGTTGCCAGTGGTGGGGTCGATGCCGCGCACCGCGCCGATCATCTCGCTGGCAAACAGCACGTTCTTCACCGGGATCACGGTGTTGAGCAGGTCGATGCCGGGCTGGTGGTACACGCAGGTGTCAAAGAACACGTTGTTCAGCAGGTGCTCTTGCAGCAGGGGTTTCTTCATCTCCTGCGCCAGACCCCGGAAGCGGCCCCAGTGGTAAGGCACCGCGCCGCCGCCATGCGGAATCAGGAACTTGAGCGTGGGGAAGTCCTTGAACAGATCGCCCTGGATGAGCTGCATGAAGGCCGTGGTGTCGGCATTGAGGTAGTGCGCGCCGGTGGTGTGGAAGCACGCGTTGCAGCTGGTGCTCACGTGGATCATGGCGGGCAGGTCGTACTCCACCATCTTTTCGTAGATGGGGTACCAGTGCTTGTCGGTGAGCGGAGGGCTGGTCCAGTGGCCGCCCGAGGGGTCGGGGTTCAGGTTGATACCCACCGCACCGTATTCCTTCACGCACTTTTCCAGCTCGGGGATGCAGGTGGCGGGATCGACACCCGGCGACTGCGGCAGCATGGCTACGGGCACGAAGTGGTCGGGGAACAGGGTGGAGACGCGGTAGCACAGCTCGTTGCAGATGGCCGCCCAGGTGCTGGACACGTTGAAGTCGCCAATGTGGTGGGCCATGAAGCTGGCGCGGGGGCTGAACAGCGTGATGTCGCTGCCGCGCTCTTTCATCAGCTTGAGCTGGTTGGTCTCGATGGACTCGCGCAGCTCGTCGTCGCTGATGTGCAGGTCGGCCACTTTGGGCATGGCCGCCGGGTCTTTGATGCCGGCGATCTGCGCATTGCGCCAGTTCTCCAGCGCCTTGGGAGCCGTGGTGTAGTGGCCGTGGCAGTCGATGATGAGGCTCATTGTGGGGTGCTCCTTGGATCGTTCAATCATTGGTTGTGTTTGTGGGCTGCTTACTGGGCGTGGACCATGCTCAGGCACGACACAGGCCAGGACCGCCGCGCAAGGGCCGCCCCGCCGCGCTGGCGGTGTCCCCCTTCCCGCATTGCGCAGCAATGCGAGAGAAGGGGGAAGGCGCGAAGCGACTCAGGGGGTTGTTCATATCGCTTCAGGCGGGCTCCATGCCCTGCTTGCGTTTGGCGTCTGCGGCAGCGGGAGACGCCAGGTAGGCCAGCAGCGAACGCGCGGCATCCACCTGCTGCGAATGCACGCCGATGCCCGCGGAAAACGTGGTGGTGATCTGGATGGCCGGTGGCAGCGGGCCCACGATCTGGATGCCCTGCACGTGCAGCAGCTCGCTCAGTTGCTGAAAGCCCAGCGCCACTTCGCCCTTGGCCACCAGCGAGCCCACGGGCACGCCAGGGGGCGCCTGCACCATGCGCGGGGCAATCTGATCGGCAATGCCCCAGCGCTCGAACAGTTTGCTCAGCGCCACGCCGCTGGGGCCGGTGGACAGGCTGATGCTGGGCGCGGCCAGCACGGCAGCGCGCACGGCGTCTTCGCTGGACAGGTCGGGCAGCGGCGCGCCCGCAGGCACGGCCACGGCCACGCCGGAGTGCACCCAGTCCACCTTGCTGCCGGGCACCAGGTGGCCTGCGGCCATGAGTTTGTCGATGGCGTCGGACGCGAGGATGACCACATCGAATGCCTCCCCGGCCGCCACGCGCTTGGCGGCATCGACACCGCCCACCGATTCGATGGCGGCCTGCGTGCCCGACTGCTGTGCAAAACCGGCCACCAGATCGCCCAGCACCTGGCGCGTGGCCATGGAAGAAATGCCTCGGATCACAGTAAAGCCTCACGCAAACCAGGGGTTGTGCAACCAATTTGCCCCACAGCGTGGGCCTGAGATGCATTCTTGTTTGCGTGAGTCTGGGCAGGCGCCGTCATGCGTTGTCTCCTGCCGGGCTGCGGTTGGCCCGGGCGGCGCGTGCAGTTGTATACATGCCGCCGATTGTGGGCAGCGGCGGCCCAAACATGAAGGCGGCACCGGCACTACCAGATATATCATTCCGTGATCGTTGACCTACAGCTATAGCAGAGAGCCTTGCCCATGGACCTCAAGCAGATCGAATACTTTGTGCGCGTGGCCGAGCTGGGCAGCTTCACCCGCGCCTCGGTGGTGCTGGACATTGCCCAGCCCGCCCTGAGCCGCCAAGTGCGCCTGCTGGAGGTGGAGCTGCGCCAGAACCTGCTGGTGCGCAACGGCCGGGGCGCCACGCCCACCGAGGCGGGCAAGCTGCTGCTGGAGCACGGGCGCGGCATCCTGCACCAGGTGGAGCGCGCGCGGGAGGAGCTGGGCCGCGTGCGCGGCGCGCTGGCCGGGCGCGTGGCCATCGGCCTGCCGCCCAGCATTGCCAAGGTGCTGACGGTGCCGCTGACGCGCGCCTTCCGCGTGAAGATGCCGGACGCGGCGCTGGCCATCAGCGAGGGCCTGTCGGTGGCCATGCGCGAATCGCTGACCACCGGGCTGCTCGACATTGCGCTGCTCTACAACACCACGCCCGCGCCGGGCATCGAGACCACCGCGCTGCTGGAGGAAGACCTGTTTCTGGTGCAGCGCCGCGCCCCCGGGCAGAGCGAGGCGCAGGCCGATGCCCTGGCCCGCGCGCCCCTGCCACTGGACGAGCTGCCGCGCTTTCCGCTGGTCATCCCCACCCGTCCCAACTCCATCCGCATGTTGGTGGAGTCGGAGCTGGCCGCGCGTGGCAAGCGTCCGCAGATCAGCCTGGAGATCGACGGGGTGGCCGCCATCCTGGACCTGGTGGCCGATGGCGCAGGCTGCGCGGTGCTGCCCATGAATGCGGTCACCACGTCGGGCAAGGCCGAGGTGTTCAGCACCCGGCCCATCCATGGC
>DATLGV010000634.1:0-6402 GCA_035540275.1 Acidovorax sp.
GAACAGCGTGGCGGCCATCAGCGAGATGGACAGCGGGCTGTACTGTGCCTGCTTGAGCAGTTCGGTCACGCGGGCGCCGCGGTCCAGCTGCTTGCGGGTGGCTTCGTCCAGGTCGGAAGCGAACTGCGCGAACGCAGCCAGTTCACGGTACTGGGCCAGGTCGGTACGGATACCACCGGACAGGTTCTTCACCAGCTTGGTCTGGGCAGCACCACCCACGCGCGACACCGAGATACCGGCGTTGATGGCGGGACGGATACCGGCGTTGAACAGGCTGGTTTCCAGGAAGATCTGGCCGTCGGTGATCGAGATCACGTTGGTGGGAACGAAGGCGGACACGTCGCCGGCTTGCGTTTCGATGATGGGCAGTGCCGTCAGCGAACCGGTCTTGCCCTTGACTTCACCCTTGGTGAAGGCTTCGACGTAGTCGGCGTTCACGCGGGCTGCGCGTTCGAGCAGGCGGCTGTGGAGATAGAACACGTCGCCAGGATAGGCTTCGCGGCCTGGTGGGCGGCGCAGCAGCAGCGACACTTGGCGGTAAGCCACGGCTTGCTTGGACAGGTCGTCGTACACGATCAGGGCGTCTTGGCCGCGGTCGCGGAAGTATTCACCCATCGTGCAACCCGAGTAGGCCGACACGTACTGCATGGCAGCCGATTCGGAAGCCGATGCGGCCACCACAATCGTGTACTCCATGGCGCCGGCTTGTTCCAGAGCGCGCACCACATTCTTGATCGACGATGCCTTCTGACCGATGGCGACGTAGATACAGGTCACGCCCTGGCCCTTCTGGGCGATGATGGCGTCGATGGCCACTGCCGTCTTGCCGGTCTGGCGGTCACCGATGATCAGCTCGCGCTGGCCACGGCCCACGGGCACCATCGAGTCGATGGACTTCAGGCCGGTCTGCAGAGGCTGGTCCACGGACTTACGTGCGATCACGCCCGGAGCGACCTTTTCGATCACGTCGGTGAGCTTGGCGTTGATAGGGCCCTTGCCGTCGATCGGCTGACCCAGGGCGTTCACCACGCGGCCGACCAGTTCGGGGCCCACGGGCACTTCCAGAATGCGGCCCGTGCACTTGACGGTGTCGCCTTCGGAGATGTGCTCGTACTCGCCCAGAATCACGGCGCCGACGGAGTCACGCTCGAGGTTCAGCGCCAGGCCGTAGGAAGGCTGGCCGTCCTTGGTCGCGGGGAACTCGAGCATTTCGCCCTGCATCACGTCCGACAGGCCATGAACGCGCACGATACCGTCGGACACGGACACCACGGTACCCTGGTTGCGGATATCGCTGCTGGCGGCCAGACCTTCGATGCGGCTCTTGATGAGTTCAGAAATTTCTGCGGGATTGAGTTGCATGACTCTTTCCTTCTTTCTTTGGTTCGCTGTCCTCGTCGCGCGTTACGCAACGAGGGCCGCTTTCATTTGTTCAAGACGGGCCTTGACCGAAGTGTCCAGCACCTCGTCACCCACCACTACGCGAATACCACCGATCAGGGACTCATCCAGCTGTACAGCGAGATTGAGCTTGCGGCCGAAGCGCTTTTCCAGCGCTGCGCTGACCTCGGACAGTGCAGCACTGTCCATCGGAAATGCGCTGTACACCACGGCATCCGAGGATCCGTTGCGACGATTCACGAGGGCACGAAACTGCGCAGCCACTTCCGGGAGCGCATCAATGCGTCCGTTGTCGATGACTGTGCGCAGGAAATTTTTGGCCATATCCGGCAGGGCCGAGCGGGCGACCCCGGTGAATACGGCGAACACCTGGTCTGCCGTCACCTTGGGGTTGTCCGCCAACTGACGCAGCTGGGGGTTGGCGGCAATCGCCGCCAGTTCGTCCATCCAGGCAGCAGTGCTGCCCAGATCGACGCCCGCGCCCGCAGTGGCAGCCTTGAACAAGGCATCGGCGTAAGGGCGGGCAATGGTGGCGAGTTCAGCCATGTGTGTCCCCTTACAGCTCGGTCTTCAGGCGGTTGAGCAGGTCGGCATGGACGCCAGCATTGACTTCCTTGCGGAGAATCTGCTCGGCACCCTTGACGGCCAGCGCTGCCACCTGCTCACGCAGGGCTTCGCGGGCTTGGACCGTCTGCTGCTCGGCTTCGGCGCGGGCTGCAGCAACAATCTTGTTGCCTTCCTCTGTGGCGCGGGCCTTGGCTTCTTCGATGATGGCCTGGGCACGACGGTCGGCGTCCGCAAGACGCGAGGCCGTTTCGTTGCGCGCCTGTGACAGTTCCTTTTCAACGCGCTGGTTGGCAGCGGTCAGTTCGGATTTGGCACGGTCGGCAGCTGCGAGGCCATCGGCGATTTTCTGGGCTCGTTCATCCAACGCCTTCGCGATCGGAGGCCACACGAATTTCATCGTGAACCACACGAGGATCAGGAAGACGATGGCCTGAATGAACAGGGTCGCATTGATACTCACGGCAACACCTTTCTAAAGTGGCGTTGAACGGGAATTACTTGGGCAGGTTGGCCAAGAGCGTGGAAACGAAGGGGTTGGCGAAAGCGAACAGCAGGGCGATAGCCACGCCGATCAGGAACGCAGCGTCGATCAGACCAGCCAAGATGAACATCTTGGTTTGCAGTTCGTTGATCAGTTCGGGCTGACGTGCCGACGATTCGAGGAACTTGCCACCCATCAGGGCGATGCCGATGGAAGCGCCGATAGCGCCCAGACCAACGATCAGACCACAAGCCAGAGCGACGAGACCGAGAATGTTTTCCATGATGACTCCTGAGTTAAAAAAGAAAAGTTAAGGAAAGAAAAAACGAAAGGGAAACTTAGTGCGCGTTGTGCGCCTGACCAAGGTAGATCAGCGCCAGCATCATGAAGATGAATGCTTGCAGCGAGATCACCAAAATGTGGAACAGCGTCCAGATGGTGCCAGCGATGACGTGGCCCACAGGCAGCAGCACACCCGACAGCGACAGCGCCGCAGCACCACCCATGAGGGCGATGAGCATGAACACCAGTTCGCCAGCGTACATGTTGCCGAACAACCGCATGCCATGGGACACGGTGTTGGCCACATATTCAATGATCTGCATGAGCAGATTCACCACGCCCAGGATCAGGGCGAAGATGGGATTCTTGCTGGTGCCGAAAGGAGCCGACACCAGCTCGTGCGCCCAGCCGCCGGCACCCTTGATCTTGACGCTGTACCAGAAGCGCAGGATCAGGACGGCAAAAGCGAGGCCCAGCGTGGTGGACAGGTCGGCCGTGGGCACGACACGCAGGTACGCGTGGTGAGGATCGTGGCCTGCAGCGCCATACAGCTTGGCCCAGATGGCGGGCAGCAGATCCACAGGCAGCATGTCCATGAAGTTCATCAAGAAGATCCAGACGAATACCGTCAGACCCAGGGGAGCAATGAACTTGCGGCTTTCGGCGTTGTGAATGTTGGCCTTGGCCTGGTTGTCCACCATCTCGACCAGCATCTCGACTGCAGCCTGGAAGCGTCCGGGCACACCGGAGGTTGCCTTGCGGGCAGCGGACCACAGAATCAAAAGGGTGAGAGCACCCAGAACCAAACCGACGATGATCGAGTCATAGTTGATGACGGTGAAATCAACAATCTTGGTCTGGTTGACGTTTTGAAGATGCTGCAGGTGGTGAACGATGTATTCACTTGCAGTCGGAGCGTGCGCTTCTGCGGCCATCGGACAACTCTTCTCTCTATCAATCGGTTTTTCGGACACCAGGCCGCACCAACAGTGCCACCCAGTACGTTTTCATTGCGACCACCATGCCAACCAGCAAGGCAATCCAGCTCAAGCCCGGCACCAGCCGAGGTGCCGCCGCCAGCAGCGCCACCGTCAACATGATCTTGGCGATTTCCCACCCAAAGAACCCCACCATGGCGGCCCGCGGATTGGATGACGCCTTGTGGCGCAACACACCGCGGGCAAACAGCGCAGCCGGAGCCACCACTGCCAGAGCGCCGTAGGCTGCAGACCAGCCCACTACCGCCCTCCCCGTCAGAACCCAGGCCACCAGGGCCACCAGCATTCCGACCAGCGCCTGACCTGCCACCACCTTCCACACCGAGAGGGGCGGATGGCGACTGCGCCACTGCTGCGCCTCTTGGGCCGTCAGGGGCTTGAAGTCAGGTTCTTCAGCCTCAGTTTCAGTCTCTGGCGGGATTGTTTTCATTGTTGAATGACGCCCGCGTTAAAGACCGCAACTTTTACAAAGCCTCTAATTATAAGTAAAAACCCATGGCACCAGACAAAAACCCGCAAACGCACCCGAAGCCAACGGGCGCGCACGCACTGTTGTGGTGACCAGCCAACGGCTTGTGCGCCCGTCCCAACCAGGACAATGCACCGATTTGGCGCACGGTGAACAGACCGCGCCGGCACACCACATATGCACGAAGCGCACAATGGCAGAGCCCGGCCAGCTATTGAAACCGCAGCATCCCACCCACCGCCATCCACCATGACATCCTCCAACCCGCCGCCCGCCAACGGGCTCGATGCCCAGGCCGCCGATCCACGCAAAGACTCGCTGATCGAATACCCCTCCAGGTTCCCGATCAAAGTCATGGGCGCCAAGGTGGACGGCTTCGTGCATGCCGTGACCGAAGTGACGCGCCAGTTCGACCCCACCTTCGACGCTGCCACCATTGAACTGCGCGACAGCCGCGCGGGCAATTACCTCGGAGTAACCATCACCATCACGGCGACCAGCCGCGAGCAGCTGGACGACCTGTACCGCGCGCTGTCATCGCACCCGATGGTGAAAGTGGTGCTGTAACCGCCGCCCCTGCAGATTGCGCCATGACGATGGACATCCGCCACCTGGGCCGCGTGGACTACGCCAGCACCGTGCAGGCCATGCAGGACTACACGGCAACGCGTACGCCCGCAGACCCGGACACGCTCTGGATTTGCGAGCACCCGCCGCTGTACACGCAGGGCATCGCAGGCGAGAGCGATCATGTGCTGGACCCGGGTGAGATACCCGTGGTCGCCACCAACCGGGGCGGGCAGGTCACCTTCCACGGCCCCGGTCAGGTGGTGGCCTACCCGCTGATCGACCTGCAACGCGCGGGTTATTTCGTCAAGGAATACGTCTACCGCGTCGAAGAGGCCGTGATCCGCACGCTGGCGCACTTTGGCATCACCGGCCACCGGGTTGCCGGCGCGCCCGGCATTTACGTGCGCCTGGATGATCCGCACAGCCACGCCATGCTGCCCCAACGCCCCCAAAAACGCACGGGGGCCGACGGCCCCACGCCCGACTTCGAAGGCCTGGGCAAGATTGCCGCGCTGGGCATCAAGGTCAGCCGGCACTGCACCTACCACGGCGTGGCACTGAACGTGGACATGGACCTGGAGCCGTACGGCCGCATCAACCCTTGCGGTTACGCAGGATTGAAAACGGTGGACCTTTCTACAATCGGGGTCCACACCACCTGGGAAGAAGCCGCGCAGGTGCTGGGCCAGCAGCTCAGCATCCGGTTGGCGCCCTGAACTCTGCCTACAGCCATGAGCACCCCTGAAGTCGTCCGCGAAGCGCAATCCACCGAAGCCTACAACCCGCTGGCCAAGCAAAAGGCTGCGGCCAAGCTGTCGCGTATTCCGATCAAGGTGGAGCAGGGCGAAGTGCTCAGGAAGCCCGAGTGGATCCGCGTGAAGGCAGGCAGCCCCACCACCCGCTTCTACGAGATCAAGGAGATCCTGCGCGAGCACAAGCTGCACACCGTGTGCGAAGAAGCGTCCTGCCCCAACATCGGCGAATGCTTTGGCAAGGGCACGGCCACCTTCATGATCATGGGCGACAAGTGCACGCGCCGCTGCCCGTTCTGCGACGTGGGCCATGGCCGCCCCGACCCGCTGGACAAGGACGAGCCACTGAACCTGGCCAAGACCATCGCCGCGCTTAAGCTCAAGTACGTGGTAATCACCAGCGTGGACCGCGACGACCTGCGCGACGGCGGCAGCGGCCACTTTGTGGAATGCATCCAGAACATCCGCGAGCTGTCGCCCGCAACGCAGATCGAAATCCTGGTGCCCGACTTCCGTGGCCGCGATGACCGCGCGCTCGAAATCCTCAAGGCAGCCCCCCCGGATGTGATGAACCACAACCTGGAAACCGCGCCCCGCCTTTACAAGGAAGCGCGCCCCGGTTCGGACTACCAGTTCAGCCTGAACCTGCTCAAGAAGTTCAAGGCGCTGCACCCCAATGTGCCCACCAAGAGCGGCATCATGGTGGGTCTGGGCGAGACGGACGAAGAGATCCTGCAGGTGATGCGCGACATGCGCGAGCACAACATCGACATGCTGACCATCGGCCAGTATCTGGCGCCCAGCAACAGCCACTTGCCCGTGCGCCGCTACGTGCACCCCGACACCTTCAAGATGTTCGAGGAAGAGGCCTACAAGATGGGC
>DATLGV010000635.1:0-10622 GCA_035540275.1 Acidovorax sp.
ACCTTGTCCGGCTACACCGAGGAGACCGCCCACCTGTCGGGCGAGGAGCCCGATTTCGGGCTGGTCGAACGGCTCGCGCGCGCGGGCTGCCGCGTGGTCGCCGAGGGCCGGCTGCGCACGCCGGCCCAGGCCGCGCAGGCGCTGCGCAGTGGCGCCTTCGGGGTCACGGTGGGCTCGGCCATCACGCGCATCGAGCACATCACCGAATGGTTTGCCCACGCCCTGCAGCGCGCGCACGCGGATGCGGGGGTGCAGGCATGACGCTGGCCATCGACATCGGTGGCACCAAGATCGCCGCCGCCACCGTGATCGATGGCGTCTGCCACGATCGCCGGCAACTGCCCATGCCCGCGAGCGAGCCGGAGTTCCTGGCTACCCTGGCGGCGCTGGCCCAAGGCCGCCCGGCGCCCGCGCTGGCCGCCGTCGCCGTGACCGGCTACACCGACGGGGAGCGGGTGCGCGGCGTCAACCGCAACACCATTGCGTTCTGGAACGACTACCCGCTGGTGCCGCGGCTGCGCGCGCTGCTGCGTTGCCCGGTGCTGGCCCTCAACGATGCCCAGGCCGCGGCCTGGGGCGAATACGGCTTGCGCCAGGCGGAGTGCAGCAACCTGCTGTACCTCACCTTGTCCACGGGTGTGGGTGGCGGGCTGGTCCTGGATGGCGAACTGCGGCGGGGTGCGCAGGGGCTGGCCGGGCACCTGGGGCACATGGCGGTCGATGTGGCGCCCACCGACGGGCCTGTGGTCTGCGGCTGCGGGCGCCGCGGCTGTCTCGAAACCGTGGCCTCGGGCACCGCGCTGGCCCGGCAGGCCAGCGGGCGGTTCGGGCGGGTGCTGGGCAGTGCGGAATTGTTCGATCGGGTGGCGCAGGGCGTGCCCGAGGCGCAGGACATCCTGTGGCGTGCCGCGCGGGCGGTGGCCAGCGCCGTGGCCAGTGCCCATGCCCAGCTGGACCTGCAGCAGGTGGTGCTGGGCGGCAGCGTGGGGCTGGCGGCGGGCATGCGCGCGCTGGTGGAGGCGGCGCTGGCCGAGTTGCCACCGCTGTACCGCCTGCCGGTCGATGTGGCGCGGCTGGGGGCCGACGCCGGCCTGGTCGGCGTCGCGGCCTGGGCCGTGCGCCAGCCGTTGCAGGGGCAGGCATGACATCCCGCACGATCGACGGCTGCATCCTCACGCCGGAGGGCTTCGTGGCGGGCCAGGTGGTGCTCGACGGGGGGCTCATCGCGGCCGTCCGGGGGACGCCCATGGCCACCGAGGCGGTGCTGCAGGGCGGCGCGCCGGTGGTTCTGCCCGGGTTCATCGACCTGCATGTCCATGGCGGCAGCGGGTTTGACATCATGCAGGGCGGCGACGCGGTGCAGCAGGTGGCGCGCTGCCACGCCCAGCATGGCAGCACCACGCTGCTGGCCACCACGATGACCGCACCCATGCCCGAGATCGAGGCCGCTTTGCGGGCGCTGGCGCCGGCCTGCCGCGAGCGCCCCCGGCAGGGCGCGCGCGTGCTGGGCGTGCACCTGGAGGGCCCCTACATCAACCACCGCCGCCTGGGGGCGCAGCCAGCCTTCGCCCGGCCGCTGGCGCTGGCCGAAATGCAGGCGCTGAACGCACTCGCGCCGATCCGGCTCATCACCCTGGCGCCGGAGATCGAGGGGCACCTGGAACTGGTGGCCCCCCTGAGGGCCGCGGGGTTCGTGGTGCAGATCGGCCACACCAATGGCTCTTACGAGGACGGCCTGGCCGCCCTGGCGCAAGGGGCCACGGGCTTCACCCACCTGTTCAACGCCATGACCCCGCTGCACCACCGCGAGCCGGGCATGGTGGGGGCGGCCCTGGCGCATGCGCGCTATGCCGAGATCATTCCCGATCTGCAGCATGTGCACCCGGGAGCGATCCGGGCGGCGCTGCGCGCCATTCCCTGCCTGTTCTGCGTCACCGACTCGACGGCCGCCACGGGCATGCCGGACGGCGAATACAGCCTGGGCCAGCAGCGCGTGCACAAATGCCTGGGCGGGGTGCGGCTGGCCGATGGCACGCTGGCCGGCAGCGTGCTCACCATGGACCAGGCGCTGCGCAACCTGGTGTTCGAGATCGGCCTGCCCCTGGATGACGCGGCGCGGCGCGTCTCGACCTATCCGGCCGACCACCTCGGCGCCGCCGGGCTGGGCCGCATTGCGCCCGGCCTGAGCGCCGACCTGGTGGTGATGGACCGTGGACTGCAACTGCAACGTGTACTCGTACAAGGAGAAGAAATTGAACTCGTCCAACATGCGCGCTGAGGCGCTGCAGGCGCCGCAGGTGGTTGCCCGCCTGCTCGATCAGGACCGGGAGGTCTATGCCGCCCTGGGCGCCGATCTGCGTGCCCACCCGCCCGAGGGCATGCTGACCGTCGCGCGGGGCAGCTCCGACCACGCCGCGCATTTCATGGCCTATCTGGTGATGGCCCGGCTGGGGCGGCTGGTGACCTCGTTGCCCATGTCCCTGGTCACGCTGTACCAGGCGCAGCTGCACACGCGGGGCCTGGTGTCGGTGGCGTTCTCCCAGTCCGGGCAGAGCCCCGATCTCATCGCACCCACGCGTTTTCTGCGCGAGAACGGCGCGCGGACCCTGGCCGTGGTGAACGACGTTGAATCGCCCCTGGCCCGGGCGGCGCATTGGGTGCTGCCGCTGCACGCCGGCCCGGAAACCAGCGTGGCCGCGACCAAGAGCTACATCGCGCAATTGGTGAGCGGCGCGCGGCTGGTGGCGTCCTGGCAGGGCGACCCGGCCTTGCATGCGGCGCTGGAGGCGCTGCCCCAGGTGCTGCAGCGGGCCGCCCAGCAGGACTGGCAGGCGGCGGTGCCGGCGCTGCTCCAGGCCGACCGGCTGTTCGTCATCGGACGCGGCACCGGGCTGGCCATTGCCATGGAGGCGGCGCTCAAGTTCAAGGAAACCTGCGCGCTGCAGGCAGAGGCGTTCTCGGGCGCCGAGGTCAAGCATGGTCCGATGGCCCTGGTCGAGGCCGGCTACCCGCTGCTGGTGTTCGCCCCCCGGGGGCCTGCGCAGGCGGGCTTGCTGGCCCTGGCCGACGAGATGCGGGGGCGGGGCGGGCATGTGCTGCTGGCCGCTCCCGAGGGAACGCCGGGCGCGCAGCTGCCGCTGGTGGCCACGGGCCATGAGGATCTGGATGCGATCGCTGCGATCCAGAGTTTTTATCCGATGGTCGAGGCCCTGGCCCGCGCGCGCGGCTACAACCCCGACCTGCCGCGCCACCTGTCGAAAGTGACGCTCACCCAGTGAGACCCTGATCCACCATGCCGCTGCATCCCTGGGCCCAGGCCCACCTGGCCCAGCCGCACATGGCGGCCAGGATTCCGGTGGAGGCCCTCTCGCCGCACGCCGCCCGCCAGCAGTCCCGGGCGATGTGCCGGCTGGCGCCGCCCGGCGAGGCGGTGGCCCGCACCGCTGATTTCTGCATTCCCGGACCGCACGGGGGCATGATCCCGGTGCGCATGTACACGCCAGCCGGGATGGGGGCGGGGCCGATGCCCGTGTGCCTTTACTTTCACGGGGGTGGCTGGGTGCTGGGCGACCTGGATGCGCAGGATGCGGCCTGCCGCAGCATGGCCAATGGGGCCGCCTGCGTGGTGGTGTCGGTGAATTACCGCCACGCGCCCGAGCACCCGTTTCCTGCCGCCCCCGAGGACTGTTATGCGGCCGCCAGCTGGGTGGTCCGCCAGGGCGCCGAACTGGGCATGGATCCGCAGCGGCTGGCCGTGGCGGGCATGAGCGCCGGCGCCAACCTGGCGATTGCCGTGACCCTGATGGCGAAGGAGCGCGGCGGGCCCTCCATCGCCTGCCAGGCCCTGATGGTGCCGGTCACGGATCACCGCTTCGACACCCGCTCCTACGCCGAATGCGCCGAAGGCTACGACCTGACCCTGCGCGGCATGCAGTGGTACTGGGGCCATTACCTGGCGTACCCGGCCGACGGTGCGCACCCCTGGGCGTCCCCGCTGCGGGCGGCCGACCTGTCGGGCCTGCCGGGCGCGTTCGTGATGACGAGCGAATATGACCCGCTGCGCGATGAGGGCGAGGCCTATGCGCAGCGGCTGCGGGATGCCGGTGTCCCGGTGCTGTCCCGCTGCAATGCCGGGATGATGCATGGCTTTCTGGGGCCGCAGGCCGTGCCCGAGGTCGCGGACTTCCTGCGCTCGCGCCTGCATCGCTGAGATCCGCTCCCGGCCCGCGGTCCTGGCCAGGGGCCTGCATCGGCGGCACCGTCCCGGGGGGCGATCCCCCCGGGAGGCGGCCTTCGAACCGGTGGACGATCTCAGCGCACCACGTCCACGGCCTTGCCGTTCCAGCGCAATTCGATCACTTCCTTGGTGGCGGCTCCGCCCTGGAGCTCGCCGCCGATGATGAGCAGGCTGTCGTCCAGCTGCACATAGGCGCTGTAGCCCAGGGGCTGCGGCAGTTTGCCGGCGGTAGTCCACTGGCCGCCCACCTGGGCATAGATCTGGTCGTGCCAGGTTTTCTTCAGGCCCTTGTGTGCCCACAGCTGCCCGGCATTGAACTGCGCCCAGGAGCCCGGAAAATTGGCGCCACCGGCCACCAGCAGCGCCTGGTTGCTGTAGCCCGCGTAGGCCCCGGCGACGCCGTCCTGCACGGCAGCGCCTGTGGGGGGCACCAGCGTCTGCGTGGACCATTGCAGCGTTTCGCCGTTCACCGAGACGGTCTTGATCCCGGGGGAGCGCAGGCCCGGCTTGATCTCGCCATTGACCAGCGTGACCTGCGGGCCCCGTACCGCCACGGCGGTGCCAATCGTCGGCAGGCCGGGGTCCACGCCCAGATTGCGCCACTGGTGGGTGGTGGTGTCATAGCTCAGCACCTGGGCCGTGAACAGGTAGTCCTGCGGCCGCTGGTCAAAGTAGGCGGCGGCCACGGCGTCCTGGCGGGCCTTGTCGTCACCGGCGGCGACGAAGTAGTCCTGGAAGTAGCCCTCGAAGACGGCTTTGTTGACCCCGCCAAAGAACAGGATGCTGCGCTGGTCCAGCGTCACGGCGCCGGTGGCCAGCAGGCCCATGGGCGCGCGCGTGGGCAGGCGGCTCCAGGCGTTTGCGGCGGGATCGTAGCGCCAGGCGGTGTCGAACGTCACCAGCGCCTTGTCAGAAGGGTGCAGCTTGCCCGAGCCCGAGAACACGTAGACCTGGCCGTTCACGGCGACGGCGCGCGCATCGTCGCGCTGCACATCGGGGAACTCGGCCAGCGCCCGCCATGGCGCGCCGGGCCGGCTCACGTCGAGCGCATACCAGCCTTTGCCGGCGGTGCCCAGGCCGGCATAGACGGTGTTGCCGATGCGGGCCGCGGTGGTGGCCTTGGCCGCCACGGGGAAGTCGGCCCAGCGCTCGCCGGCCTGCGCCGCCGAGAACAGCAGCAGCGCAGCCGCCGTGAGGGCCTGGGTCAATGTCTTTGCTTGCATGTGAACCTCATAAAAAAACGCCACAAGCCTGGAGAGGGCTTGTGGCTGGAAGACATCGGGGATGTCGGTGCAATGAAAAAAGGATCGCCTTGAGCGTTGGGTCGCTCGGGGTCAGAAGTGGTGGGTCAGCCCCATGTCGAAGCCGTTCTTTTCCTTGTAGGCCTTCTGGTCGCGCGCATAGTTCACGAACACCTCGGTGCGCTTGGACAGGGGGTAGAAATAGCCCAGGCCAAACTTGCGCGAGTTGTTGGGGTAGGCATCCACCATCTGGCCATCGCGGGCGACCTTGAGCACGTCGTACCCGCCCGATGCGTTGCGGGCTTTGGTGCTCAGGGCGCTGAACGAGGTGCGCAGCTCGCCGATGCCCATGGGCACCGTGGCGCCGATCAGCATGTTGGTGCCCTTGAGGTCTTTCTCGCCGGAGGCGTTGGTGTGCGAGCCCGAGCCCAGCCCCACCCACAGCTTGACGGCGCTGAAATCGTAGGTGCCCGAGAACATCAGTGCCGTGGTGCCGTAGCCGGTGCGCTCATAGCCCAGGCCCACATAGACCGGGCCCTTGTTGTAGCCCGCGCCAATGCTCAGGGGGCGGGTTCCGTCGGCCACGATGCTGGGCATGTTGGGAACCGGGTTCGGGCCGCCGCCGCGTGTGACCACCTTTTTCGGGTCGGCTTCGGCCACCTGCAGGCCGGCGAAGAAGCCATCGCTGTTCCAGTTCACGCTGGCCGCGTTCTGGTTGCGGGCCGAGCTGAAGAGGCCGGCGCCGAACAGGCCGGTCGTGTTCACCGCCACATAGCTGTAGGTGCCCCAGGGGTCGGCCTGCAGCCCCACCGTCCAGGCGGGTGTCAGCTTGCGGCCGAAGTCGATGAGCAGCTCCTTGTTGCGCCAGCCCACGATGGAGCGGCTGCCCCAGAAGCCGGCCCGGCCGGACTGTCCGTCCCCGTTCAGGGTGGTGCCGTTCTGCAGAAAGATGTCGCTGTAGAGCTGGAAGAAGGCGTAGTTTCCGCCACCCAGGTCTTCCTCGCCCTTCAATCCCAGCAGGCTGCCCTTGCCTTGGTACATGCCGGTCTGGCTGTTGCCGATGAGCTTGCCCACGCTGGCGTCCGCCCGCCCAAACAAGGTGACGTTCGACTGCGCTTGCGCGCTACCGGCAACGGCGAGCAATGCTGCGCCGGCAATGAGGGTCTTATTGATCAGAGTCATTGGGGAGGTTCTCCATGGTTGGTTGTGAAAAGACGTCAGTTGTCAGAGGACTGACGTCAGTGTGCAAATCAACGACCCGATGAACAAGCGGGTTTGCCCTGATAGGGTTGCGCCCGATGTCCGGGAGAGAAGCTGCGGTGATGCCGCCCGGACGCACACCGCGGCGGTGCGGTAGGGTCTTGGGCGGCGCGGGTTGGGCCGGAGGTTCGGTGGAGATTGCCCGGCCCCAGCGCGCAGGGGGCCGCGCGCTGTGTACCCGCAGGGAAGCACAGCGCGAGATTACTGCAATATCAATAGCGTTCAGCGCTTGCTGGGTCTGCGATGGAGCGCCAATTTCTGGAAAATCGGCGCACCCTGCTGCCGCTACGCGGCTTCCAGCGCCATGACGGCCGTGGCCGTGTTCGAGATCGGGATGTGGTAGTTGCTGTGCACGCGCCGCACGCCTGCGCTGGCGGTGGCGAGCGCACCGCGCATGGCCACCCACATCAGCAGCTCCACGCCCTGGGTGCCGGTCTTTTCCACCAGCTCATGCACGCTGAACTGCGTGGCCCATTCGGGGTTGGTGGTCAGGCTCTCGATGAACTGCAGGTCAAACGCCTTGTTGATGAAGCCCGCGCGCTCGCCGTCGAGCTGGTGGCTGAGGCCGCCGGACGCCATCACCGCCACCTTCTTGTCGCTGTCCCAGCGCTGGATCGCCTGGCCCACGGCCTTGCCCAGCGCGTAGCAGCGCTTGGCCGATGGCAGCGGAAACTGCACGGTGTTGATGCACACCGGCACCACCGTCACCGGGCAATCGCCCTCGGGCCAGAACAGCTTGAGCGGCAGCGTGCAGGCGTGGTCCACCAGCATCTCCTGGCAGGTGGTCACGTCGAACTCCTGGTCGATCAGCGTGTTGATGAGGTGCCAGGACAGATCCACCTCGCCTCGCAGAGGGGCCAGGGTGGGGATGCCCCAGCCTTCGTCGGCGTTGTGGTACTCGGCCGCCGCGCCCACGGCAAAGGTGGGCATCTTGTCGAGGAAGAAGTTCAGGCCGTGGTCGTTGTAGAACATCACCACCACGTCAGGCCGCTTCTCGCCCAGCCACTGGCGAATGGGCGGAAAGCCGTCGAAGAAGGGCTTCCAGTAAGGCTCGTTCTGCAGGCCCTTGTGGATGGCGTTGCCAATGGCCGGAATGTGCGAGGTGCCGAGGCCGCCGATGAGTTGTGCCATGTGTGTCTCCCTATTTGCCCGCTGCGACCAGCTTGGCCTTGAATTCGTCCTTGGTCATGCCCGTTTGCTGTGCGCCAATGTCCTGCATGTCCAGCTTGAAAATGCCCGCGAACTTGGCCAGGTAGTAGGCGTTGCCGCCTGCGGCAATGAGCTGCAGCACGTTCCTGGCGCGGATGGCGGCGGCCTGCTGTTCGTTCAGGTGGTACTTGCGCATGTACGCCTCTTCGTCGGCCACAAAGGCCTTGCGGTTGGCCTCGTCGTTGAACGAAAAGCACATCTTGTTCAGCGCATAGCCCTTGCGGGCCTGCTCGCCGTCGAACGGCGTGGTGCCAGGGATGGGTGGCAGTGGGGAAGGCATGGAAGTCTCCGGGTCTTGATCTGAGTCAGCCCGCAGTGTCGTGACGGCATTGCCAAAGAGAAAGGGGCCCCAGATCATCGAATGCATGAGCAAATTCGATGGATCAGCGCTGGACGGCCACCTGCTGAAACTGCTGCTGGCGGTGCTGGAAACCGGCAGCATCACCGCGGCGGCCGAGCGCCTGGGCGTCACCCAGTCGGCCGTGAGCCACTTGCTGGACAAGCTGCGCGCCATCACCGGCGACCCGCTGTTTGTGAAGCGCGGGCGTGGCATCGTGCCCACCGCACGTGCCGAGGCCCTGGCCCAGCCCGCGCGCGAGCTGCTGCAGCAGATGCAGTGGTTTGCCCAAGGGGCCGAGTTTGATCCCGCAGCGTGGCAGACCGAGCTGACCATCGCGGCCAACGACTTTCAGCGCGACCTGCTGCTGCCCCCGCTGGCGGCCCGCCTGCGCAGCGCCGCACCGGGCGTCACCCTGCGCATCGTGCCCAGCGGCGCGCCCGGTGCCGAGCTGCTGCGGTCCGACGCGTGCCAGCTCGTCATCAGCCCCCGCCCGCCGGACGGCACGGACATCGTGCAAAAGCGCCTGTTTGACGACCAGTACCGCGTGTTCTACGACGCCAGTGCGCGCAGCGCTCCCGCCACCGAGGCCGACTACCTGGCCGCCGACCACGCCACCGTGGCCTACGAGGCGCACCGGGGGCTGGACCTGGACCGCCAGTTGCTCGCGCGGGGCGTGCGCCGTCGCTTTGCCGTGCGCGTGCCCGGCTTTGCGGCGCTACCGGCGTTTGTGCGCGGCACGGCGCTGCTCACCACCGCGCCCTCGCTGCTGGCCCGCACGGCCCTGGCGGGGCTGGCCAGCGCACCGGTGCCGGTGGTGTGCCCCGCCATGCCCATGTACCTGGTCTGGCATGCGCGCTACCAGCAGGATGCCGCGCACCGCTGGCTGCGCGGGGAGGTCGAAGCCGTGGTGGGGCCGGCGCTGGCCCGCGGTGGTGCGTGATGTGGCTTGGTGTGGCCTGGCGTGGCCTGGCGCCACAGACCGCGGCGCCGCCATGCGCAAGCCCGTGTCAGTACGGCGGTGGCCCAGGGGGGCGGGTCATTGTGCAGCCGTCTGGGTGGCGGCCTGGTGATGGCGTCGCAACGCACCGCGCAGCAACCGCGTGGCCCGGTCCCTCAGCCCCTTGGGCTTGCCGGGCCGCACCGGGTGTTCCCGGGCCTGCACGCAGGCCGCCAGAAAGTCGTTGAGGATGGCGGTGTCGTCCAGCGTGTCCGAGCCCTGCTTGTGGAACTCCGGGTGCCATTGCGTGGCGGCGATGTAGCCCCGCCCCGGCGCGGGCTGCAGGCGGATGGCCTCGGGCACGCCGTCGGGTTCGCTCAGGGCCTCGACCACGAACTCGGGCGCCACCCGCTTGATGCCCTGGTGGTGGATGCTGTTGACCCGGGCGCGTGGCATGTCGGGGTACAGCGTGGCCAAGTGCGAGCCGGGCACGATCTGGATGTCGTGGAAATGCTGGTCGTAGGTGGTGGCGTTGCGGTGCTGCAGCGCGCCGGGGTGCTGGGTTTCGATGTCCTGGTACAGCGCCCCGCCGAAAGCCACGTTGATGAGCTGCAGGCCCCGGCACACGCCAAAGATGGGCTTGCCCACTTCGGCAAAGGCCTTGACCAGGGCCAGGTCGTAGATGTCGCGCACGCGGTCGCCCACCCACTCGTCGCGCAGGGGCTCCTCGCCATAGTTGCCGGGCCAGACGTCGGCGCCGCCGTGCATCACCACCCCATCGAGCCACTCGGCATAGTGCTGCAGCGTGACGTCGCCGCGTGCGGTCTCGCCCGTGGGGCAGGGCACCATCACGACGATGGCGCCCGACGACATGATCCAGTGCGCGATGGACTGCTCCACGTACTGCAGCGTCTTGTTGGTGAACAGCGGGCGGGTGGGGTCGGCGTGCTGGAAGCAGGCGGACAGGCCAATCTTGAGGCGGGGGGCAGCAGCGGGCATTGAAGAAGGCTCCGGGCAGCGGGTGGCGCGCGTGGTCGGTCGTTGCGGTCGTTGAAGGGGAGACTGTGTTGGTTGTAGCACCGCGCGCTTGCGGCGTCTGTAGGAAACGGCCGTGCGGCGCAGTGCGGCGCTGCCCCGGTCTGCAGGAGGCGCGAGCGGCCTGCCGCAACCTGCAGCCCCCTGTGGCTTTCTTCACGAAATATGTCTGCGCTTGCCGCTGCCGCCTGTGGATTTTGCGGGGGCGCTCGCCATAATTTCAATTCACCCGGTGCCAGGGAGGGGCGCCCGGTGGTGCGATGCCCGCCTTCCCGGAAGGAAAAAATGGCCCATCCAACCTATCGCTCGCCCACCCCTGCGGCACTTCTTGCCGCGCTGGCTGCCGCAATCGCTCTGGCCCCG
>DATLGV010000636.1:0-3691 GCA_035540275.1 Acidovorax sp.
AGTTGTAGAGCTTCAGGCGCTGGGGCGAAAAGGGCAGGTCGGCCATGTAGACGCCGACGCCAAACAGAGCGATCAGCGCCAGGCCCAGCACCCAGTGCAAGAGCATGGCGGTGCGTGTGTAGCGGCGTGGTGCGGCGAGGAGCTCGGTGGCAGCGGTGGTCATCAGCGAATCAAGTGGGGCGGTACACAAAGGCGGGGGCTCGAAGCAGGCGTTTTCAACGCCGCCGTGTCGAGTGACGCGATGGGTGGGCGATGCGGCAGTGTAGAAAGCCCTGCCCAGCATCGGCTTCAGGCAGATTGATGCTTCAATTCAAATTAATTGAATCGATAAGCCATGGGCGCTCAAAGTTCCCCAATGCTGTGCCGTTTTCATCGTGCAGGTGCGCGCCTTGCCGGTGCGTCCCTGGCAGCGGCTGCCGCATGCGCGGGCGCATCAGTGCAATACCCCTTGTTCTGGGGGGGGTGATGGATGGGCCGCAGGCAGTGCAGAGAGGGCTGGTTGCACGGTCTGGGCGCCGCAGCACCCTGTCCCACCAGGGTCAGTGGGCGCGTGCGGCCTGCTTCCAGGCGCTGGCGGCGGCGTGGTCGTCGCCGCGCTGCTCGGCCAGTTCGGCCAGGTGGCGCCAGGCGCTGGCGCGCAACTGGGCATCGGGCAGTTGCTGGGCGGCCTGGGTCAGCAGTTGCTGGGCCTTGCCCCACAGCTGGCGCTTGAGGCAGGCCATGCCCGCCAGGTACTGCAGGCGGGCGTCGCGCGGGTTGGCCTGCTGGGCCGACTCGATGCGCGCGAGCCAGGGGCCGTCGAGCGCATCCAGCCCCGCCTCCAGTGCGCGCACCAGCTTGAGGGCATGTTGCTCTGCCAGCGCGTCGTGCAGGTCCACCATGCGGTCCCACACGGGCAGCAGCCAGGCACGCACCTGGGTGGCATCGCCGCCCAGCGCGGCCAGCCGTTGGGCGGCGTGTATGGCCAGCTCGGGCATGTTGCGCTCGGCAGTCTCCAGCGACAGCCAGATCTGCTGCAGCTGGGCGGTGTCGTGCGCACTGTTGATGAGTTCGATGGCCAGTCCGCGCACGATGCTCTGCGCCGCGTTGGGCGAGAACGCACGGTGTTTGCCCAGCAGGCGCGCGGTGTCCAGCGCCTCTTGCGTCTGGCGGGCCAGCCGGGTGGCCTTGAGCTTGATGCGCAGCGCCAGCGTACGGCGTGCAGCGCCCTGGGGCAAGGCCGCCAGGCGGTCGAGTGCGGCGCTGGCATCGCGGTCGTCCAGCGACCAGCGGGCGGCACGCATCTGGGCGCCTTCGTGCATTTCCTGTTCGTTGACGGAGCCGCGCATGGGCGCCTCCTGCAGTGCGTCCTGCAGGTGGCCCTCGCGCGTGGCGCGGTCCTGCAGCGCGTGCGAGGCCTCGGCGGCAATCATGTGGGCCAGGGCCCGCAGTTGCTTGCCGTGGGGTACCGCTTCGCCGCTGCCCTCCAGGGCATGTTCTTGCGACAGTGCCGCCACAGCGGCCTTGCGTGCGCGGATGAACCGCCCGCCCAGCATGTGGGTCAAGGCGTCCAGCAGTGCGCCGTGCATGGCACGCTCTTTCTGCTGCAGGCGCCAGCGGCGTGCCTGGTGGGGCAGATCCAGCAGTGCAGCCAGTGCGCGCAGTGCCGCATGGACGGTGACGAAGCCTCCCACCAGCAGCAGCACCACCATGTTGAGCGACAAGTCGATGCGGTAGGGCGGCCAGTACAGGGTGACGGTGCCCTGGTTGTTGCCCGCAAACAGCGCGGCAGCCACCGCCACCCCAAACAATGCGAGAAGCCAAAGTGCTGCGCGCATATCGTCAACGCCCGGCAGCGGCTGTGGCCAAGGCAGCCAGGGTTTCGTCCAGGCGCGGCAGTTCGGCCGCCTTCATGCTGGCCTGGGCCTGCTGCAGGATGGAGGCTACGTTCTGCGTGCGGCGCGAAGCGGGGTCGAAATATTTGTTGAGCGCTGCGGTGGCTGCAGCCAAGTCGGCTCGGGCCGACTCGAACTGGCGGGCCAGGACGCCCAGGCGCGCATTGAGCAGCTTGAACTTGAGGTTCTCGCGCAGAAAAAAGGTCTGCTCGGGGGCCAGCAAGATGGCTTCGGGCTGGTCGATGCGGCTCACGCGCACCAGGCTGCGGGCCTCGTCGCGCACCACCTCCCAGCTGCGTTGCAAGGCGGCCTGCCACCAGGCTAGGTCGCTCTGGCTTGCGGATGGGTTGCCTGTCTGGGTCGATGCGGCTGCCGACAGTCGCTTGGTGGCAGCGGCCTGCGCCACAGCGTTGAGCACGGGCAGGTCGTCCACCTGGCGCACCAGGTCGTCCAGGCGGGCGAGCAGGCCGGCGGTATCGGTCACGGTAGCGCGGGTCAGGCGGTCCAGGTCGCGGCCGATGGCGCGCTGCACGGGGGCCAGGCGGGGCTGGGCGGAGCGCTCGATGCGTTGGTTGGCGCTTTTGAGCGCTGCCACCAGGGGCTCCAGGCTGCCGGTGAGCTGGGCTTGCTGCTGTGCCAGGCGGATGGCCGATTCAATGTCCACCACCAGGTTTTCGTCGCGCGAACGTGACAGGCTTTGCATGAGTTCTTCGAGCTGGCTGCGCTGCAGTGCCACCTCGCTCACGCGGGCTTCGGCCACCGACAGGCGAGCCGCGGTGTCGCGTACCTGCTCTTCGGCCTGGCGGGCCATGGTGCGGGCCTCGATGGCCAGGGCACCCGAGTCTGCAGACTGGCGGGCCAGTTGCTCCTGGATCGTGCTGAGCTTTTGCCACAGCAGGCCGCTGCTGGCCAGTGCAGCCACCGCCACGGCACCCACCAGCAATGTGGCGGTGCCGCCCCGGCCGGTGGCGGCACCCGGCGCGGCGACCGGGCTCACGGCTGGTGCGCCCGCAGTGGCGGCCCCGGGGGCTGCAGGGGGTGTGGGCGGCAGATCGTCAGGGGACGCAGAACTCATGCGCCCGATTCTATCGAGGCCACCACGTCTTCCAGCGCCGGACGGCATTCCCGCACAGTTCCAAAGCCCGCTGCACGGGCCGCTTCGGCGATGCGCGGATGGGTGGCCAGCGCTTGCGCGGCGCCCCAGTGCTGGCCCGGCAGGGCCTGGGCCAGATGGGCCACCGCCTCGGAGCTGCTCAGCAGCCAGACAGAGCCGTCGCGCGCCGCCTGTTGCGCCAGCGCCACCTCGTGCGCCGTGAAGCGGGGGGCGCCGCGTTGGTAGGCCACCACAAACTCCACCTGGCCGCCCCGCGCCTCGATCTGTTGTGCCAACCAATCACGGCCATTGCCCTGGGGCGATTCGTGCGCACCCTGCGGGGTGGCCGAGCGCCCGCGCACGATCAGCACGCGGTCGCCGGGCTGCACCTGGGGGGCCACCCGCTGCCACAGGGCTTCGGAGTCGAACTGGGGTGCGTCGGGCGCGGGTCCGTCGATGGCGCTGCGTGGCACGCCGGCCTGCTCCAGCGCGCGGGCTGTGCCGGGGCCAGGTGCCCATGCTCTTGTTTTTGTAGCTGCCAGGGCATGAGTATCTGGCGCTATAGGGCGTTTTGGCTCAAAAAAGTGCACCACGGCGTTGCCGCTGACGAACATCAGCGCGCGGTAGGTGCCGAGGTTGGCGCGGGCCAAGTCCAGCGCCTGCTGCATGGCGGCGTCCGTGCAGGGGCCAATCGCTATCAGGGGCAGTGCTACGGCCTCTATGC
>DATLGV010000637.1:0-4079 GCA_035540275.1 Acidovorax sp.
GGCGCTGGCCGCTCGGCTGGCCCAGCACTGGAACAGCGCCGATTGGCGCGAGCGCCAGCTGCTGGGCACCGCCGCAGCATGGCCGCTGGCACTTTCCATCGGCCAGCCCGGCGCGGCGGTGTTTCTGAACGACGCCGCTGCGCTGCGCAGCCATTTGCAGCAGTGGCGCGCGGTAGAGCAGCAGGGCATCGGCAGCGTGCAATGGCAGGAGCGGCGCTACCGGGGCAGCAGCGATGCCATCAGCGTGCCCACGCACTGGCAACTGGCCAAGCCCTCGCAGTGCATCGCTGCCATCCGCCACTTCAAGGTGCCGGGCCATGCGCAAGTCCACAGCGACTACGCCCGGCTCAGCACCCTCATCGCGGCGGTAGAGCGCCCCGGCTTTCAGCGCCTGCTGGTGCGCCGCCTGGTGCAGTGGCGCGACACGCCCGCCGATGCCGTCATCGCCGCCGCGCACCTGGCGCTGCAACTGGAGCCCGGCTGCGCCCAGGGCAAGCCCCTGCGCGCACTGGCCGTGCAGGGCAACGACAGCAAATTCTTCGAGCGCCACGCCGGTTTGCTCACCGCCCTGCTGGACGAGCGCTTCGACGGCGAGGCCAGCCGCCAAGGGCTGGTCGGCTTTCTGGGCGCGCTGCCGGAGGGCGACCACTGGCTGCTCATCGCCCCGCTCGCGCCGGGGCTGCTGCCCTTTGCCCAGCAGCGCGTGCGCGCCAGCGAACTGCAGACCACGCCGCTGCCCGCCCGCCACATCCTGCTGGTGGAAAACGAACGCAGCCTGCACCAGCTGCCGCAGCCCTTGACAGACACCATCGCCGTGCTGGGCGCAGGGCTGAACCTGGGCTGGCTGGCGGCGCCGTGGTTGCAGGAGCGCACCGTGGCGTACTGGGGCGACCTGGACACCTGGGGCCTGCGCATGCTGGCCACGGCGCGCGGCCACCTGCCGCACCTGCAAGCACTGCTGATGGACCACGCCACCTTCGACGCCCACCAGCTCTTGGCCGTACCCGAACCCGCGCATGCGCCGCCATCTACGGGCGGCGGTTGGCTGCTGCCCGGCGAAGGCGCGCTGGACGCGCACCTGCGCGCACTGGAACGGGGCCGGCTGGAGCAGGAGTTCCTTCCCGCCGCCACCGTGCACCGGGCGGTGCATGCCTGGGCCTGCGCGGATTAGGCACAATCCCACCCCATGCGCTCCCCCATCGCCATCGTTGACGTAGACCGCCTGGACACCTGGACCCGCTACCGCGCCGGCCTGTGCGACACCTGCGCGGCCAACTGCTGCACGATGCCGCTGGAGGTGCAGCTGTCGGACCTGGTGCGGCTTGAACTGGTGGACCCGTTCGAGGCCGAGCATGAAGAGATTCGCCACATTGCCAAGCGGCTGCAGAAGGCACGGTTGATTGACCACTTCAACCACAAGAACGCGATCTTCACGATGGCGCGGCGGGCCAGTGGGGACTGCAACTTTCTCGACCCCACAACGCGGCTGTGCACGGTGTATGACAAGCGGCCCGAGACCTGTCGCCTGCACCCGCAGAAGAAGAGCCCCAAGCCGGGCTACTGCGCCTATGGGGCGCGGGATCTGCAGCGGCGGGGCTGACTGATGCGGCCGCGGCGGGCTGCGCCCTGCGGCCACTGCCCTGAGAACCGCTGCTACAGTGAGCAGCCACGCAGATCTGTGAGGGCAACGCCATGGAGACCAGCGTCCACTGCGCCATCACCATCAACAACCCACGCATCCACGCCGGCATCGGCGGCTGGACCTTCGAGCCCTGGCGCGGCAGCTTCTACCCTGCGGGCCTGGTGCACAGCAAGGAGCTGCAGTACGCCAGCCGACAGCTCACGGCGATTGAGGTCAACGGCACCTACTACAGCACCTTTCAACCTCCCACGTTTGCCAAGTGGCGTGATGAAACGCCGGAAGGCTTTGTGTTCTCGCTCAAGGCCAACCGCTTTGCGACCAACCGCCGTCTACTGGCAGACGCGGGCGACTCCATCACGCGGTTCGTCGACAGTGGCATCACGGAACTGAAGGACAAGCTCGGGCCCATCGTGTGGCAATTCATGCCGACCAAGGCGTTTGAGCCGGGCGACTTCGAGGCCTTTCTGGCCCTGCTGCCGCAGCAGGTGGATGGCCTGCGGTTGCGCCACGCGCTGGATGTGCGTCACCCAAGCTTTGTGACGCCAGCGTTTGTGGCGCTGGCGCGCCGGTATGGCTGCGTGCCTGTGTACACCGACTCCGATCAATTTCCGGCCATCGCGGATGCAGAGGCCGACTTTGCCTACCTGCGGCTGATGCGCAGCCAGAGCGAGGTGCCCACGGGCTACACGCCCGAGGCGATTGCGCAATGGGCGCAGGGTGTGCGCACCTGGACCAGCGGCGAGCGGCCGCGCGATGTGTTTGTGTACTTCATCAACGGCGCCAAGGAGCGCGCGCCGGCAGGGGCAATGGAGTTGCTGCGGCAGCTGGGCTTGCGCACGTAACAGCGCACCCCACCACTGCAGCAGGGCTGCTACACGGTATCGCGCTGTGCGAAGCCCTGCGGGGCCTCGCCACCATCGGGCACATTGCCCACCACCACGCGGTCCACCCGCGCATGCTCTGGCCCCTGATGGGCCCAGTCAACAAGGGCCAGCACGGCGGGTTCCGGGCCCCAGACGCAGGCCTCCACGCGGCCATCCTGGCGGTTGCGCACCCAGCCCGTCACGCCGAGGCGTTCGGCGGCCTGCACCATGGACCAGCGGTAGCCCACGCCCTGCACATGGCCGGTGATCAACAGATGGCGGGTGATGAAATCTTCGTCAGGACAGGGCGCGGTGTTGGTGTCGGGCATAAAAGGCAAGCATCAGGACTAGCGGGGCAGTGGAGCGTATGCCACAGGGCTTTTCACCCGTACTATGCTGCCTTCCATGACTGCGCCCCGCAAGGCCCTTCCATCCTTCGATATGCAGCGCTGCACCGGTTGCGGCTGGTGCGTGGCGGTGTGCCCGCCGCACGTGCTCTCGCTGCAGGTGCTGGGCGATGGCGCGTGGGGGCCCAAACGCTCGGTGGTGCACGATGTGCCGGCCTGCACCGGGTGTGCGCTGTGTGCCGTGCGTTGCCCGTTTGATGCGATCGCGATGCTGCGCGTACTTGCACCCGGCTAGACACGGCAGCACAGCCCCGGCAAGACAAAAATTTGAATGGACAAAGGAGGTCCAGTCGATATAGTTGGCGCGCCGTTGTGCTCGTAGCCGGGTCTGCGTCAGCCAACAGAAGATTCGCAAGATCTGGTTTGTCGTAAGCCATTCAAATGGGTACGTCCTCCGTGGGACTGCTGCGACTTTGCGGCTTTTACTTGAAGGTGCCGTGTCTTGCATTGGACGCCCCCTGGTGTGGCCGTCAGGCAACGTCACACGGGTCACGGCATATGTGTTGTTACATCCTTTCACACCCTCCTGCCATGTATCTATGCAGTCCCTCTGATGCACCCTCGCGCACGCGCTTCCCCATGGCCTGCCAGCTGAAGAGTCCGCTCGGCGCTGCGGCGCTTCTTTTTGCCGCCTTGCTGAGCGGCTGTGGCGGAGGCTCTTCGGATACCGGTGCGAATCCGCCCCCGACAGCCACTGGCTCAGCAACGCTTCTGCGCATCGCAGCGGAAGCGCCAGGTGGCAACTGCGCGGCTGGCGGCGTACGCATTCAGTCAGGCATGGACATTGACGCCAACGGTGTTCTGGCCGACTCGGAGGTTTCGTCCACGCAGTATGTGTGCAATGGCACCAGTGGTGCCAATGCTGGCACCGGCAGCACGAATGGGCTGTCAACCCTGGTGCGCCTGCGTCCGGAACCTGCGGGTACGCCATGTGCACAAGGCGGATCAGCCGTGCTCGCAGGACTGGACGCCAACCGCAACGGCTTACTGGAAGACAACGAAATCACCAGCACAAGCTACGTCTGCAACGGAGCAGCGGGTGCGCCCGGAGGCTCGGGACCTGCTGGCAGCGCGGGCCACGACAGCCTGCTCTCGCTGACACCCGAGTCGCCCGGTGCCAACTGCGCTTACGGCGGTCAGCGGGTGCAGTCTGGCCTGGACCGGGAC
>DATLGV010000638.1:0-2101 GCA_035540275.1 Acidovorax sp.
CACCCGCACCAGGGGGCGCTTCGACCGCCGCGCCCGCAGCCGCCGACACAGCCCTGCTGTCACGCGATGCCCGGCGCATTTACGAGCTGTCGCGCGACAAGCTGGTGCAGATCCGCACGCTGCTGCGCAACGCCAACACGCAGGCGTCGATTGGCTCGGGCTTTTTTGTGTCGGCCGACGGGCTGATCGTCACCAACTTCCACGTAGCCAGCCAGCTGGCGCTGGAGCCCGAGCGCTACCGGGGCGTGTACGTGACGATGGAGGGGCAGGAGGGCGAGGTGGAGCTGCTGGCGTTTGACGTGCAGCGTGACCTGGCCGTGCTGCGCGCCAAGGGGCGCGCGGCAGAGGCGCCGGTGCTGAGTTTTCGCCCCACCACCGACGCGCTGGCGCAGGGCGAGCGCATCTACTCGCTGGGCAACCCGCTGGACATCGGCTTTGCCGTGACCGAAGGCACCTACAACGGGCTGGTCAAGCGCAGCTTTTACCCGCGCATCTTTTTTGGTGGCGCGCTCAACCCCGGCATGAGCGGCGGCCCCGCGGTGGACGATGCAGGCCGGGTGCTGGGTGTGAACGTGGCCAAGCGGCTCGACGGCGAGCAGGTCAGCTTTTTGATTCCGGCCGAGTTTGCGCAAGCGCTGGTACAGCGCGCGGCCAACGCCCAGCCCATCACCCAGGCCGCACATGCCGAGATGACGCGGCAGCTGATGGAGCACCAGCAACTGCTGACAGACCGGTTCTTGAAAGCGCCGTTTCGCGAGCAGCGCCACGGCAACTACCGCCTGCCGGTGCCCGACGATGCGCTGGCGCGGTGCTGGGGTTCAGGGCGCGACCCGGCGTTTCCGGCGCTGAACCTGGAGCGCACGCAATGCCGCGCCGACAGCGACGTGGTGGCGGGCGACTTCAATACAGGCACGGTGCGCCTGTCGTACGAGGCCTACAACGCTCCCACGCTGGGCGCGGCGCGGTTTGCCCGCATGTATTCGCAAAGCTTTGCCAACGAGCGCCTGCCCACACGCGGTAACCGCCACCAGACGGCTGCCGAGTGCACCGAGCGGTTTGTAGACCCCGGCAGCGTGCCGCTGCGCGCCGTGGTGTGCCTGTCGGCCTACCGCAAGCTGACCGGGCTGTACAACATGACGGTGCTGGTGACCTCGGTGAACCAGCCCACGCAGGGCGTTCTGGGGCGGCTGGATGTGCAGGGCGTCGCCTTTGACAACGGCATGAAGCTGGCCGGCCACTACCTCAAGGCCTTTCGCTGGGAGGCCGCACCATGAGCGCGATGCATACGACCACCCTGGGGCTGATCGAGGCGTTTGACCGCCACGGCGCCCTGCTGGCGCGCGCGCCCGTCACACACTGGCCCGTGACGGTGGGCCGCGCGCTGGACTGCGACCTGGTGCTGGACGACCCCTTTGTGGCGCCCCGGCACCTGCGCATTGACCGTGCGGTGGAGGAACCCCGTGCCGTGCAGGTGCAGGTGCTGGAGACACGCAACGGCGCACGCCTGCAGCGCAAGCAGCACGCCCAGGGCGAGCGCTTTGACTGGCCCGATGGCACGCCCATCGACCTGGGCCACACCCACGTCACGCTGCGCCTCGCCGATGCGCCCATTGCCGAGGAGCAGACGCTGCCGCAGTTCCCATGGCGTACGGTGGGCACCACGCTGGCGCTGGCGATGCTGGTGGTGTTGGCTGCGCTGGCAACATCCTGGCTGGAGGCACGCGACACAGCGCAATACCTGAAGGCACTGCCCGTGGTGGTGCTGATCACGCTGGCGGTGGTGGGCGCCTGGTCGGGCCTGTGGTCGGTGGCCAACAAGGTGTTTGGCGGCCAGCTGCGGTTCTGGCGCCATGTGCGCATTGCCTGCGCCGCCTACCTGGTGACGGACGGGGTGCAACTGCTGAGCTACCTGACGGCGTTCGCGTTCTCGCTGGAGGCGCTGTCGCGGTTTGCCCCGGTGCTGATGGTGCTGGTGCTGGCCGGGGCGCTGTACGCCCACCTGGCCACGGTGCTGCCCCGCCGCCGCGTGGGCCTGGCCTGGGCGGTGGCCGCCGTGGTGGCACTGGGCGTGCCGTCGTGGCTGGGCGCGCAGTGGCTCAAC
>DATLGV010000639.1:0-2367 GCA_035540275.1 Acidovorax sp.
GTGCTGGAAGACCTGCCCGTGCAGGCGATCAAGGTCGGGTTTGTCGGCAGCCCCGAGAACATCAGCTCCATTGCCGAGATCACGACCGACTACGACGAAGTCCCCGTGATCGCCTACATGCCCAACCTCTCCTGGTGGCGCGACGAGCTGATAGACGAGTACCTCGACGCCTTCCGCGAGCTGCTGCTGCCCCAGACCTCGGTGTTGGTTGGAAACCACAGCACCCTGTGGCGCTGGCTTTTACCGGACTGGACGGGCGAGCGCAGCCCCACCGCCCGCGACATTGCCCGCGCAGCCTCCGAGATGGGCGTGCCCTACACATTGGTCACCGGCATCCCCTTGCCCGAGCAGTTTGTCGAGAATGTGCTGGCCTCGCCCCAGACCGTGCTGGGCAGTGGCAAGTTCGAGCTGTTCGATGCCACCTTCTCTGGCGCGGGCGACACCCTGTCGGCAGCGCTGACGGCCCTGGTGGCTGCGGGCAACGATCTGGGCGAGGCCACCAGCGAAGCGCTGGGCTATCTGGACCGCTGCCTGGATGCAGGCTTTCGCCCCGGCATGGGGCACATCGTGCCCGACCGCATGTTCTGGGCGCAGCCCGAGGACGACGAGGCCGACGGCGACGAAGAAGAACCCACGATTGATGAAACACAGGCCCTGGAGGGTTTTGTGATGCCACCCCATGACACCAAGCACTGATCTCAATATTCCCCTGTTCGAACGCGCCAAGGCGCTGATCCCCGGCGGCGTGAACTCGCCTGTGCGGGCTTTCAAGGCGGTGGGCGGCACGCCCCGCTTCGTCAAGCGCGCGCAAGGCGCCTACTTCTGGGACGCCAACGACCAGCGCTTCATCGACTACATCGGCTCCTGGGGTCCGATGATCCTGGGCCACGGCCACCCGGCGGTGCTGGAGGCCGTGCAGAAGGCCGCGCTCGAAGGCTTCAGTTTTGGCGCACCGACCGAGCGCGAAGTGGAGCTGGCCGAAGAGATCCTGAGCCTGGTCCCTTCGATGGAGATGATCCGCCTGGTCAGCTCGGGCACCGAAGCAGGCATGAGCGCCATCCGCCTGGCGCGCGGCGCCACGGGCCGCAGCAAGTTCATCAAGTTCGAAGGCTGCTACCACGGCCATGCCGACTCGCTGCTGGTCAAGGCCGGCTCGGGCCTGGCCACGTTTGGCAACGCCACCAGCGCCGGTGTGCCGCCCGAAGTGGTGCAGCACACCATCGTGCTCGAATACAACAACATCCCCCAGCTCGAAGAAGCTTTTGCCCTGCACGGCAAGGAGCTGGCCTGCGTGATGATCGAGCCCATCGCAGGCAACATGAACCTGGTGCGCGCCAGCGTGCCCTTCATGAAACGCTGCCGCGAGCTGTGCACCGAATACGGCGCGCTGCTGGTGCTCGATGAAGTGATGACGGGCTTCCGCGTGGCCCTGGGCAGCGCGCAAAGTGTGTACGCCAAGAGCATCCCCGGCTTCAAGCCGGACCTCACCGTGCTGGGCAAGGTGATTGGCGGCGGCATGCCGCTGGCGGCGTTTGGCGGCCCACGCGCCATCATGGAACACCTTGCGCCACTGGGCGGCGTGTACCAGGCGGGCACGCTGTCGGGCAACCCGGTGGCCACGGCCTGCGGGCTGGCCACGCTGCGCGAGATCAAGAAGCCCGGCTTCTTCGATGCGCTGTCGGCCCGCACCCGCTCGCTGGTCAATGGACTGCAAGCGGCCGCCGATGCTGAAGGTGTGCCGTTCTGCGGCGACAGCGAAGGCGGCATGTTCGGCTTTTTCCTGCTGCCCGAGCTGCCGCAAAACTACGCCCAGGTGCTCCAAACCGACAGTGCGCGCTTCAACCAGCTGTTCCACGGTCTGCTGGACCGGGGCATCTACATTGCACCGGCCTTGTATGAAGCGGGCTTCGTGAGCGCCGCCCACACCGCCGACGACGTGGCAGCCACCGTGGCTGCTGCGCGTGAAGTGTTCAAGACGCTCTCAAAATAAGAGCTAGCTGCGCATATTGCACTAGCGCTCCCTGCCAATTTGGCACTCAATGGCCCTCACGAGGGCCATTTTTCATGACGGCGAGGCTTGCAGCGGAGGAGACTCACAGCAGTCCGCGCAACTCGCGGGCAGCGTCTTGCAGCAACGGCAGCATGTCGCGCTGCAGGCTGCCCTCATCCATCTGCTTGGGCGATGCCACCACGTTGAGCGCCGCCACCGTGTGGCCCTGCAGGTTGCGCAGCGGCACGGCCAGCGCATGCACGCCCAGCTCGTGCTCCTCCACCGCCAGGCAATAGTCGTCGCGCCGCACCTTGGTGATGACCTGCCGCAGTGGGCCCACCTGCGTGATCGTCAGCGGCGTGAGGCGGTGCAGGGGC
>DATLGV010000640.1:0-3845 GCA_035540275.1 Acidovorax sp.
AGTCCACACCCGCCGGAGCACCCGCTGTCGATCCGTCCAGTGTGGACTTCGTGCTCGACCTGGAACTGCCCGATCTGGAACCCCCGCTGGCGGAGGTGGAGCACCAAGACTTGGTCGATGCGCCGCTGGAGCCGTCGGTCGAGGCTTTGGGCGAGGCGCCGTCGCTGCCCGCAGAGGTGTTGCCTGCGGACGCTGGCGCTCCGCTGGATGGGCTGGAGGCCCTGGATGTTGCCGATCTCGAAAAGCTGCTGGAGGCAGAGTCTGCCGAGGCGGTCGAATCGCTGGCCCCCGCCGTTCAAGCGGAGCCCTCGACCGAGCTGCCTTCCCCAGCCGCTGGCGAGGATGCAGGGCCCGCGCAAGAGGTGGTGAACCTGCTCGACGCCCTGCCGCAGGAACAGGGCGGCAGCGACGATGCGGTCAAGGTCATCGACACGCTGCGCATCGGCATCCCCCTGTACAACGTGTACCTGAACGAAGCCGACGAGTGGTCGCGCCGCCTGGTCACCTGTCTGCAGGAGTGGGCCCTGGAACTGCACGAGCCTCTGCCCGACGTGGCCGTGGCCCTGTCGCACTCCCTGGCCGGCAGTTCTGCCACCGTGGGTTTCACTGCCCTGTCCGAAATGGCACGCGGGCTGGAGCATGCGATGCAGCATGTCCAGCTGCAATCGGGTGGCACCCAGGAGCAGGCTGCGGCCTTCATGGCCGCAGCGGAAGACATCCGCCGCCTGTTGCATCAGTTCGCCGCTGGGTTCCTCAAGGAGCCCAGCCCGGAAGTGCTGGACCAGCTGCGCCAGATCCTGGAAACCGAGGTGGTCAGCACGCAGTCCCCGCCCGAGGAGGATGCGCAGGCCTATCTCGACGCCGCAGAGCAGTCAGCCTCCGAAGCCGCCGTGGCCGAATGGGCACCAGAGCCCATGGCAGAGGCGCCGGTGGTGGACGCCGAGCCCGATCCAGCTGCACCCGCTGTGCCTGCGCCTGTGTCCATGCCTGCAGTGGGTCATGTGGCGCCCGCGCTGTCTGCGGTCATTCACGACCACGATCAGCACATTGACGATGCCATCGCGCACGCCATTGCCTCGATTCCGGACGCGGACGATGACATCGATGCCATCGACGTCATCGACCCCGACCTGTTCCCCATCTTCGAAGAAGAGGCGGCCGAGTTGCTGCCTCAGCTGGGCGGGGCGTTGCGGCAATGGGCCGCGCGTCCCGACAACCTCAGCGCGCGCAGCGAAGTGTTGCGGGCTCTGCACACGCTCAAGGGCAGTTCGCGACTGGCCGGGGCCATGCGCCTGGGTGAAATGGCCCACCGGCTGGAATCTGCGATTGAGCAGCTGGACGCAGAAACCGTCACCACCGATCAGATCGAGCCCTTGCAAGGCAGTTTTGACGGACTGCAAGCCAATTTCGAGGCGCTGCGCGCCATCGGCCAGGGCCCTGCCGACAGCGTGGTCGCCCTGCCGGTCGATGCGGCGCCCCCCGCCCATGCCAGCGTGGCGGACGCGGTCGATGCCTCGGTCTCTGCGGTGGCGGCAGCTCCTGCCCAGCCGCCGACGGTTGCGGCGCCTGCCGTGCGCCTGCCAGGGCCTTCGCAGTTGGCGCCCCTGCGGGTGGCTGCCAACCAGTCCGTGCGTGTGCGTGCGCAGTTGCTGGACCGCCTGGTCAACCAGGCGGGTGAAGTGATGATCAGCCGTTCGCGCCTGGATGCACGCCTGGGGCAGTTCCGCAGTTCGCTTGTCGATCTGTCGGGCAACCTGGACCGCTTGCGCCAACAACTGCGCGACATCGAGGTGCAGGCCGAGTCCCAGATGCAGTCGCGTCTGGCACTGTCCAAGGATTCTGCGGCGGGCTTCGATCCGCTGGAGTTCGACCGCTTCACCCGGGTGCAGGAGCTGACCCGCATGATGGCCGAATCGGTCAACGACGTGGCCACGGTGCAGCGCAATCTGCAGCGCGCCATGGAAGGCGCCGAAGATGACCTGATCGCCCAGGGCCGCCAGGCCCGTGAGTTGCAGCGCGATCTGCTGCGCACGCGCATGGTGGAGTTCGAAGGCATTGCCGAGCGCCTGTACGCCGTGGTGCGCCAGGCCTCCAAGGAGACCGGCAAGCAGATCAAGCTGGACATCACCGGCGGGTCCATCGAAATGGACCGGGGCGTGCTCGATCGCATGACCCCCGCATTCGAGCATTTGCTGCGCAATTGTGTGGCCCACGGTATCGAAGAGCCTGAAGTGCGCACGGCGGCCGGCAAGCCGGCATCGGGCACGATCACGGTCGATCTGCGCCACGAAGGCAACGACGTGTCGGTCGAGTTCCGTGATGACGGCGCGGGCCTGAACCTGCCGCGCATCCGCGAAAAGGCGCTGGCCCAGGGCATCGTGGAGCCCGGCGTGGAGCTGAGCGACGCCGAGGCTGCCAACCTGATCTTCATGCCGGGCTTCTCGACGGCCTCGGAGGTCACCGGCCTGGCCGGGCGCGGCATTGGCATGGACGTGGTCCGTGCCGAGATCAACGCATTGGGCGGCCGCATCGAGACCTCCACCGAGGCAGGCAAGGGCGCGGCGTTCCGCATGGTGCTGCCGCTGACCACCGCAGTGACGCAGGTGGTGATGCTGCGCTCGGGGGACCTGGCGATTGGCGTTCCGGCCAACGTGGTCGAGATCGTCCGCCGCACCTCGGCCCCCGACCTCGCAGAGGCCTACCGCACCGGCGTGTTTGACGACGGCATGGAGAAGATCCCGTTCTTCTGGTCCGGCGCCTTGCTGCAGTCCTCTGCACGCAGCACCGAGCCCGCGGGCAAGACCCGGCCGGTCGTGATCTTCCGAAGCGCCGCGCAGCGCATGACGATGCACGTGGACGAAGTGCTGGGCAACCAGGAAGTGGTGGTGAAGAACCTGGGGCCGCAGCTGTCCCGTCTGCCGGGCCTGGCGGGCATGTCCGTGCTGGCCTCGGGCGCTGTGGTGCTCATCTACAACCCCGTGGCCTTGGCGACCGTGTATGGCGACCAGGTGCGTGCGGCCAGTGCCGACATGGCACCGGCGCCCGATGCTCAAGCCGCGGGTGGCACGGGCAAGGCCGTGGTGTCGCCCCAGCTGGCGGGCACCAGCCAGGTGCCGCTGGTGCTGGTGGTGGACGATTCCATCACCGTGCGCCGCGTGACGCAGCGCCTGCTGCAGCGCGAAGGCTACCGGGTGGCCTTGGCGGCCGACGGCTTGCAGGCGCTGGAGCGGCTGCAGGAGGAGCGCCCGACGGTGGTGCTGTCCGACATCGAAATGCCTCGCATGGACGGCTTCGATCTGGCACGCAACATCCGCGCAGACGGCGCCCTGCGCGATCTGCCCATCATCATGATCACTTCGCGCATCGCCGAAAAGCACCGCGAACATGCCATGGAACTGGGCGTGAACCACTACCTGGGCAAGCCCTATTCGGACGAAGAGTTGCTGAGCCTGATTCAGCACTACGCCCGCGTTGCGGCAGCGGCAGAGGCCTGACACCATGCAGGTCCAGTCCCGACCCCGCGATCTTGCGCGGGTCGGGAGTGCCCCTCGGTTGCCTTGTCACGCGACCCGGTGGGCGGAGTGACTTTGATGGACCCGCTGGCGCCCCCCCCTTCCGCCGACCCCCGGCTGCTGGCCTGTCTGGCCGTCGTGGCACGCGAGCGCGCGTCTGACCTGTTCCTGATGGCGGGTGCGGCGCCCACCATCAAGCGCCAGGGCGTTTTCGTGCCCATTGCCCAGCAGGTCTTGGCGGCCGACGATGTGCGGGTGATGGCCTATTCGATCTTGCGCGATGCTCAGCGCAAGGAGTTCGAGGCCACGATGGAATGCGACCTCTCGCTACAG
>DATLGV010000641.1:0-2476 GCA_035540275.1 Acidovorax sp.
AGGTTGCGGCCCATGCCTTCGAGCGAGATGAAGGCCTTGATCAGCAAGGCCAGGTCCGAGGGCAGGCCCAGGTGGTGTTCACGCAGGATGGCCGTCACATCGGCCAGCATCTGCCCCAGGCTCAGCTGCGCGAGCGGCACGCCGTGGTACTGGTCCACAAAGGCCTCGATCTCGGTTTCGAGCTGGGCCAGGTTGATGCCCTGCTCGTTGCCCGTCCAGTCCAGCAGCACATCGGCCACGGCCTGGGGCTGGTGTTCGACCAGGCCCAGCAGCAGTTGCAGCAACTCGTCGCGCCGGCGTTGCGACAGGCGGCCCACCATGCCAAAGTCGATGAAGGCAATGCGGTTGCCCGGCAGGTAGAACACATTGCCCGGGTGCGGGTCGGCGTGGAAAACACCGTCCTTGACGATCATCTGCAGCACTGCCTGCGCGCCGCGCTGCGCCAGCACCGTGCGGTCAAAGCCGGCCTCGGGCGTCAGCGCGGCCAGGGCGCCGCCGGGCGTGCCGTCGATGAAGTCCTGCACGTTGATGCGCTCGCGGGTGTAGGCCCAGTGCACGCGCGGAATCACGATGTGGGGCAGCTCGGCCATGTTGGTGGCAATCCGCTCGGCCTGGCGGCATTCGCCTGCCAGGTCCAGCTCGCGCCGCAGCGAGCGCGCAAATTCGCGCACCAGTTGCTGCGGACGGTAGGGTTTGAGCGCGGGCAGTTCGGCCTCGGCCAGCGCGGCCAGGCGCTGCAAGAGGCGCAGGTCGGCCTGGATGGTGTCGGCAATGCCGGGGCGGCGGATCTTGACCACGACCTCGGTGCCGTCCTGCAGGCGGGCGCGGTGCACCTGCGCAATCGATGCGGCAGCCATCGGCGTGGTGTCGAACCAGGCAAACACGGCTTCGGGCTCGGCGCCCAGGTCTTCGCTCAGTTGCTGGCGCAAGGCGCCGATGGACACGGCGGGCACGTGGCTGTGCAGCTTCTCGAATTCTGCAATCCACTCCGGGCCGAACAGGTCGGCCCGGCCCGCAAGGATCTGCCCGAACTTCACGAACGCCGGTCCGAGTTCTTCCAGCGCCAGCCGCACCTGCACGGGCGGCTCTACGCGGGCCAGGTCGGCGGCGTGGGTCCAGTTCAGCGCCTGTCCCGCGCGCTCCAGCCGGTCGGCCATGCCCAGGCGGCGCACGGTGTCGCCAAACCCGTGGCGCACCATCACGCCCAGAATTTCCTTCAGGCGCCCCAGGTCGCGGGCAGTGTCCAGGGTCTCGATGAGCATGGGCCCATCATAGTTTCAGAAACACGGCGGGGAGTGGTTGCCTGTCGGCGGGGACTGCTCCGGGGCAGAACAAGCCAGGCCCTCACAGGCCGCGCGATGTCTGCGAGGCCGCCTCTTCGTCGGTGTTTTCTATAATTCAACAATTGTTGTATTATTGATGCATGCAAGAAACCGATGTCGTGCGCGCCCTCGCTGCCCTGGCCCAGGAGGTTCGCCTGCGGGTCTTTCGTGCCCTGGTGGTGGCGGGCCCTGCGGGGTTGACCCCCGGCGATCTGGCCGCCCGGCTGGAGGTGGCGCCCAACACCCTGTCCTTTCATCTCAAGGAGCTGTCGCATGCCGGGCTCATCAGCCAGGAGCGGCAGGGCCGCAACCTGATCTACCGCGCCGCGTTCGGCACCATGAACGCGCTGCTGGTCTACCTCACCGAAAACTGCTGCGAAGGCCAGGCCTGCGCCCCTGCCGGCGCGGCCGCGTCCTGCCATTGCTGACCGTTCCTGACCGTTCCTCACATTGCCCCAAGGAGAACCCCATGAAACGCTTCCACGCCCATGTGCATGTCGATGACCTGGCCCAGAGCATCGCCTTTTATTCCAAGCTGTTTGCTGCGGCCCCCACGCGGGTGGAGACTGACTATGCCAAGTGGATGCTGGAGGACCCGCGCGTCAACTTCGCCATCTCCACGCGCGGCGCCAAGCCAGGCCTGGACCACTTTGGCCTGCAGACCGACGACGCTGCGGAGCTGGCCGAACTGAAGGCCCGTGCCGAGGCCGCAGACATGGCTTTGCTCGACGAGGGCAACACCACCTGCTGCTACGCCCGCAGCGAAAAGCACTGGGTGACCGACCCGCAGGGCATTGCGTGGGAGCACTTTCACACCCTGGGGGACATCCCGGTCTTCAACGAAGCCGCACCGTCTTCCGCAGCGGGAGCCTGCTGTGCGCCTTCGGCGGCGGCCCCGGCACCAGCGGCGCCTCGGGCGGCGTGCTGCGGCCCGGTCACGGCCACTACCCCCAAAGCCAGCTGCTGCTGAGAGCGCCGCATGACCGCCTTGAACGTTCTCTTCCTCTGCACCCACAACTCGGCCCGCAGCATCCTGGCCGAGGCCTTGCTCAACGACATGGCTCCGGGCCGGTTCCACGCGTACTCGGCGGGCAGCAGCCCGCGGGGCAACCAGCAACCTAACCCGCTGGGCCTGGAGGTACTGCGCGCCGCTG
>DATLGV010000642.1:0-5915 GCA_035540275.1 Acidovorax sp.
CTCGTAGTTGCTGCGCTTGCACCCTCAAAAGCCTGAACAATGAATACCACCTTGCACGTCGCACGGTTTACCGTGGCCTATTGGTGCGTGCTGTTTGCCGCATTGCTGCCCATCGGTTGCGCCTGGCTTGCCAAAAGCGGCAATTTTGGCAAGTCCCGCAAAGAGGGCGGTTTTGACAACCACGACCCGCGCGGCTGGCTCTCGCGGCAGACCGACTGGCGCGGGCGCGCCAACGCGGCGCAGGCCAACAGCTTTGAAGCGCTGCCTTTTTTCATCGGTGCGGTCATCATCGCGCACCTGCTGGGTGCGGGGCAGACGCTGCTGGACCTGCTGGCGTTGCTGTATGTGCTCCTGCGCATCTTCTACGTGATGATGTACGTGGCCGACATGCCGACGGCGCGCAGCGCGGTCTGGGCCGGTGGTTTTCTGGTCAATATCGCCATCCTGTTCATCGGCTACCGTTGAGCGCGCCGGGTGTGTGCCGCCCGCCTCGCGGCGCGGCGACTGAAGGCTGCCCATCGCGGTACGTAGTAACCCGCAGGGATTCACCCTGATGCGGGTTTGGCTGTGCTGCGGCACGATTGTTGCAATGCAGCATTGTCTTTTTTCCTGATTTCATGTCTTTGCCCCCACTCACCCGCCGCGCCTTTGGCGCCGTATCCGCGTTGTCGGCGGCTGCGGTGTGGGCGCCCGCGATCGGGGTGCGTGCGCAGACCGATGGCGCGGCCCTGGGGCGGGTGACCGTGGCGGTCGGCGGGCAGGGCGTCCTGTACCACCTGCCGCTGGCGCTGGCCGATGCGCTGGGGTACTTCCGCCTGGAAGGCCTGGACGTGGTGGTGCGGGACTATTCGGCGGGGGCCCTCGCCTGGCAGGCGGTGCAGGACGGTGCGGCCGATGTCTGCTCCGGTGCCTTCGAGCACGTGTTGCGTGCGCAGGCGCGGGGCCAGGCGTACCGCGCGCTGGTGCTGCAGGGGCGGGCACCGCAACTGGCGCTCGGCGTGTCCCTGCGGTCGCTACCTGCGTACAAGGACCTGGGCGACCTGGCGGGGCGCAAGGTGGGCGTGTCGTCGGTGGGATCGTCCACCCACCTGGCAGCCAGCCTGATGCTGATGCGCGCGGGCGTTTCGCTGCGGGATGTGGCTTTTGTGGGCGTGGGCTCGGGCACCAATGCCATGAACGCGCTGCGTTCCGGCCAGGTGCATGCACTGTGCCATGCCGATCCCATCATGACCTTGCTGGAGCAAAAGGCGGACACCCGCATCGTGGGTGACCTGCGCTCGCTCAAGGCGGCGCAGGACATGTTCAATGGCACCATGCCCGCCAGTTGCCTGTATGCGCCGCAGGCATTCATCCAGAAGCAGCCTGCCCAGGCACAGGCCCTGGTCAATGGTGTCGTGCATGCGCTCAAGTGGCTGCAGACGGCAGCACCGGCAGACCTGGTGAAGGCGGTGCCCCCCGCCTACCTGATGGGCGACCGGGGCATTTACCTGGCGGCATTCAGCCGCGTGCGTGAGACCTACTCCACCAACGGCCTGATGCCCGACGAAGGCCCTGCCACCGCTTTGCGGGTGCTGTCGCGGGCGCTGCCCGAGCTGGCCGAGGCCAAGATCGAACTGGCCCGCACTTCGACCAACGACTTCGTGCGCAAGGCGCGCCAGAAGTACAGCGTCTGACAAATTGCGGTTGCGGGGAGGTTGAGGCTGAGGCCTCTGGCATCGACTACAGTGTCAGCCGCCTGCACACTCGCCACTGCACCGCGGTCACGCCGCGCAGCCGGCACTGCGCAGGCCACGCACGCAGCGCTTGTGCTGCGCCCTTCCCGCGCCATTTTTCAAGGACCCTTCACCATGTCGCTGAGCCTCAGCATCGGCCCGCTCGTCTCCCTGATCGCAGGCATCCTCATCCTGGTCATGCCGCGCTTGCTCAGCACCATCGTGGCGCTGTATCTCATCATCATGGGCATCCTGGGGCTGCTGGGCATGCATACGCTCCGGTTCTGAGCGTTGGCCTGGCGCAAGACAAGACAAAGCCAACCGGGCCCCACGGGGCCCTTGCGGCGTTGCACGGCAGTGCGCGGCTCAGCGGCGCTTGACCTTGGAGGGTGATCCGCCACGCCGTGTCGGCGCGGGGGGCTGGCGTTTGCCAGCGGGGGCGACCGATGCGTGGCCACTGCCGCTACCACCGCCACTGCGCGCATGTGCCTGGCTCTGGCGCACCGGCAGATACACCACGATCTGCTGGCCCACCTTGAACGCAGCATTGGCTCGCACATCGTTCCAGTCGGCCACGCTGGCCGCTGCCAGCTTGTAGCGCCGCGCAATGCTGACCACCGTGTCGCCCTTGCCGGCGCGCACGGTGGTGCGGCGGGTCACAACCTCGGGGGCGAGGCTGAGCTGACCGTTGTCCGCCAGGTGGGACGACACATCCTGGCGCGTGGTGGTGGAGCGCGGCACCATCAGTGCCGACCCCGCCTTGATCAGCATGCGCGGGGGGATGTTGTTCATGTTGCGCAGATCCGCCTCGCTCATGCCTGCACGCTGGGCTGCCTCGGCCACCGTCATGGTGGTGGGAACAGACCAAACGGTCCAGCTCGCATATTGACCTTCGCGCTTGGCCTCCAGGTTGCGCTGGAACACCTTGGCGTTGTCCCAGGGCAGCAGAATCTGCGGCGTACCGGCGGCCAGGATCACGGGCCGCTTGAACGACGGATTGAGCGCACGGAAATCTTCCTCGCGGATGCCAGCCAGAGTGGCCACCAGCGACACGTCGATGTCGTGGGTGATGTCCACGGTCTGGAAGTAGGGGTGGTTTTCGATCAGCGGCAATTCGGTGTTGAACGCCTCCGGATTGGCCACGATGTTTTTCACCGCCTGCAGCTTGGGCACATACATGCGGGTCTCCGCCGGCATGTTCAGGTCGGTGTAGCTGGTGCCCAGCCCCAGCTTCTGGTTGCGGGCGATGGCTCGGCCCACGCTGCCTTCGCCCCAGTTGTAGGCGGCCAGGGCCAGGTGCCAGTCGCCAAACATGCCGTAGAGCTTTTGCAGATAGTCCAGCGCTGCCCGGGTGGACGCCAGCACGTCGCGCCGGTCGTCGCGGAAGGCGTTCTGCTTGAGGTCGAAATAGTTGCCGGTGGCGGGCATGAACTGCCACATGCCGGCGGCCTTGGCGCTCGATACCGCCTGGGGGTTGAACGCACTTTCGATGTAGGGCAGCAGCGCCAGTTCGGTGGGCATGCCCCGGCGTTCCAGCTCTTCAACGATGTGGAACAGGTACTTGCTGGACCGCTCGGTCATGCGCTGCATGTAGTCGGGGCGGGTGGCGTACCACTGCTCACGGTCCTGCACCAGTTCGTGCTGCAGGTCGGGCATGGCGAATCCCCGGCGGATGCGGTCCCACAGGTCGGCAGGGGCCGACAGCGATGCGACCTCGCCACTGGCCGTCCGGGCTGCGGTAATGGGTTTGAGCGGGCCGTTGGGAATGACCGGGGTGTGGGACGACGCGGAGCCCTTCGTACTGGTGCTGGTGCCGCTGGCAGTCCCTGGGTCTGACAACGAACCCGTGGTGGCGCAACCTGTCAGCCACAAAAGGCCGACCAAGCAGGCAATGTGCAAAATTTTCATCGGAACTCGTTTTTCCATTGACGCAGCGCGGCCAGCACCGCTACAGCGTCGTCAAGGGGCACCTGCGCGTCGTAGCCCTGGGCGGCTTGCGCCACCGGGCCCTGCCGTACACGCAGAAAGGGGTTGATGTCTCGCTCCAGCGCCATGTGCGAGGGCAGCGTGGGCTGGTTCTGTGCCCGCAAGGCTTCGCATTGGCTGCTGTAGTGGAGCAGTGCGGCGTTGCCGGGTTCCACGGCACGTGCAAACTTCAGGTTCGACAGGGTGTACTCGTGGGTGCAGCACACCCGGGTGCTGCCGGGCAGCGCAGCCAGCCGGTCCAGCGAGTCGAGCATCTGCGCGGGCGTGCCTTCGAACAGCCGCCCGCAGCCGCCCGAGAACAGCGTGTCGCCGCAGAACAGCAGGGGCGCGCCGTCCATGTCGGGGCAGTAGTAGGCAATGTGGCCAGCCGTATGCCCCGGCACATCGATGACCTGGAACTGCAGCCCCAGCGCGTTGACGGTATCGCCCTGCGCCAGCCGTACCAGCGGCTCGGGCATGCGCTCCCGCGCAGGGCCATACACCTGTGCACCAGTGGCCGCGCGCAGGGCATCGACTCCGCCGACATGATCGGCATGGTGGTGCGTGACTAGAATGGCCTGCAATGTCAGGCCCCAGCGGTGCAAGGCCTGCTCCACCGGCGCGGCTTCTCCCGGGTCCACCACGATGGCCTGGCGGCCGTCGTGCAGCATCCAGATGTAGTTGTCGGTAAAGGCGGGCAGCGGTAGCAAGTTCATGAGCGATCAAATTATAGGTTTGCACCACTGGTTCGACTCCCCCCCCGGCCGCTACCTGCTCGCGTGGGAACAGGCGCGCTTTGACGAGGCGGTGGCCGACATCTTTGGCTACCACAGTATCCAGCTGGGCATGCCGCTGCTCGACGGCCTGCGCGCCAACCGCATGCCGCACCAGTGGCTGGCCCTGGGGCAGGAGGCCGTGGAAGGCGCCATCGCCTTCGTGGAGGCAGGCGGCGGTGACGGCGCGCTGCAGCGCCGCGCGGTGGACCTGCTTGCCGAGCCCGTGGCCCTGCCTTTCCCCGCCGCCAGCCTGGACCTGCTGGTGTTGCCCCACACGCTGGAGCTGAGCATCGATCCCCACGCCGCGCTGCGCGAGGTGGAGCGGGTGCTGGTGCCCGAAGGGCGCGTGGTCATCAGCGGCCTGAACCCCACCAGCCTGTGGGGCCTGCGGCAGCGGCGCGCGCGGCTGTACCAGCGCCTGGGGCGGGGCACCCTGTACCTGCCCGACGTGGGCGAGTTCATCGGCTATCGCCGCCTGCGCGATTGGCTGCGGCTTTTGAATTTCGAAGTCGAATCGGCCCGGTTTGGCTGTTATCGTCCAGCGGTGCGCAGTGCGCACTGGCTGGAGCGTTTTGGCTGGATGGACCCTCTGGGTGAAAAGTGGTGGCCCATTCTGGGTGCCGCGTATTTTCTGGTGGCCGTCAAACGGGTACATGGCATGCGTTTGCTGGAGCCCGCCTGGCGCACCCATCGCCAGCGCGCTGCAGGCACCGTGCCGATTGCCAACCGGGCCTCCCTGCGGGGCGTGAATCCTTCAAGGGCCACCCCCCCTGCGGTCCGGCACAAGCCTTGAGCACAGTCTTTGGCGGTTGCCATGGGCTCCATGTCCCCCCGCTGCGACCATTCACCACATTGTCAGGAACAGAGTTTGAACCAGGTAGAGATTTACACCGATGGCGCCTGCAAGGGCAACCCCGGCCCCGGCGGGTGGGGTGTGCTGCTGCGCTCCGGCACGAACGAAAAAGAGCTGTTCGGCGGCGAACTGGGCACCACCAACAACCGCATGGAGCTGATGGCAGTGATCGAAGCGCTGTCGGCCCTCAAGCGCCCCTGCGCCGTGACGCTGTACCTGGACAGCGAGTACGTGCGCAAGGGCATCACCGAGTGGATCCATGGCTGGAAGGCCAAGGGCTGGCGCACCGCCTCCAAGCAGCCGGTCAAGAACGTGGAGCTGTGGCAGCGGCTGGATGCGCTGGTCGGCACCGGCGGTCACCGCATTGAATGGCGCTGGGTGAAGGGGCATTCGGGCGACCCTGGCAACGAGCGGGCCGACGCGCTGGCCAACCGCGGCGTGGAGCAGGCCCTGGGACGCAGGTAGCCCCAATACCGACGGCCCACGCTGCGCAAGCCTCTTCGGAGGCTTTTTTTTCGCCCGCACTCTCTGAAGCCCGTGCCCGGCGGGGGTGAATGCCCCGGGGGTATTGTTGCGGGTGGCTGCGGCTGCATACACCCACTGTTACAT
>DATLGV010000643.1:0-3993 GCA_035540275.1 Acidovorax sp.
GGCTGGAACGTGGTCGATGCCCATGCCGGCTGGTGCGGCTACAACGGCCCCACGCTGCTGCAAGTGCTGGAAGAGTTGCCCAACACGCCCGCCGACACGGCGCTGGCACCGGCCTTCCCGGTGCAGTGGGTCGAAAAGTTCTCGTCCTCGTCCGACACCAGCCAGGGCCGCCGCGTGTTCTGGGGCCGTGTGGCTGCGGGCACCTTCGCGCCCGGCACGGCCGTGCAGATCTTCCCCAGCGGCCAACTGGCCACCGTGGCCCAGGTGCTGGACCACGCCCGCCGCCCCCAGGACGTGCCTGCAGGCACCAGCGCCGGCATCATCCTGGACCGCGAGGTGGACGTATCGCGCGGCGACTGGATTCTGGCCGCGCCCACAGCTGCTGCAGCGCCAGCTGCAGACGACGACTTTGGCGACACACCAGCAGCCACCCCGGCCTGGCCCGCCAGCCGCGAGCTGCGCACCACCATCGCCTGGATGGACGACGAGCCCCTGGTCGCGGGCCGCGTGTACTGGGCGCTGCACGGCCACCGCTGGGTCAAGGCCAAGGTCAAGGCCGTAGTGCACAAGCTCAACATCAACACGCTGGCCGAAGAAGCCGCCACACAGCTCGACCCCAACGCCATCGGCCATGTGGAGCTGCTGCTGCAGGAGGCGATTCCCGCTGCGCCGTTCGCCCAGGCCCGCGTGCTCGGCTCGTTGATCCTCGTGGACACCGCCAGCCACAAAACTGCGGGCGCCGTGCTGGTCAACTGATGCGCCGCTGACCCAGATCAGACTCTGCACGCCCGAGACACCTCTTCGCAGCAAGGGGCCCTGTAACCAAAGGTCGGTGAAAGCTTCTAAAATCGAGGGTTTTCACCGACCCACACAACTCCTGTCATGACCCACGTCGTTTCCGAAAACTGCATCAAGTGCAAGTACACCGATTGTGTGGACGTGTGCCCCGTGGACTGCTTCCGCGAAGGCCCGAACATGCTCGTCATCGATCCCGATGAGTGCATCGACTGCGCCGTCTGCATCCCCGAGTGCCCGGCCAACGCCATCTTTGCCGAAGAAGACCTGCCGGCCGACCAGATCGCCTTCATCAAGCTCAATGCCGACCTGGCCTTTGCCGACGGCTGGAAGAGCATCACCAAGCGCAAGCCCGCGCTGCCCGACGCCGACGAGTGGAACGGCAAGCCGGGCAAGGTCAACGAACTGGTCAAGTGACCCCCCTGCGCCGCTTCGCGTCATCCCCCCAGGGGGACGCCACCAGTGGCCTGGCAAAGCCAGTTCCACGGTGGCATTGGTCTTTGGCAGCGCCAGTTTCGGGCGCTGCGCGCGTGGCTTTAGCATGATTCAAGAGACCGATGCCGTTGTCATCGGCGCGGGTCCCGTAGGCCTGTTCCAGGTCTTCCAGCTGGGCCTGCAAGGCATTACCGCCCACCTGATCGACGCCCTGCCCCATGCGGGCGGCCAGTGCGTCGAGCTGTACGGCGACAAACCCATCTACGACATCCCGGGCATCCCGGTCTGCACCGGGCGCGAGCTGGCTGGTCTGCTGCTCCAGCAGATTGCGCCGTTCAAAACCCAGTGGCACCTGAACACGCTGGTGTCCGCCCTCACCGTACAAGCGGACGGGCGCCTGCTGGTCGAAACCTCCCAAGGCGCACAACTGCTGGCCCGCAGCGTGTTCATTGCCGCGGGCGTCGGCGCCTTTGTGCCGCGAACACTCAAGGTGGACGGCATCGAGCGATTTGTGGGCACCCAGGTCCACTACCAGAGCCTGCCCGCGACTGCGGATGTGACCGGGCGCCACGTGGTCGTGCACGGCGGCGACGAGCCCGCTGTGGCCCGCGCCGTGGAACTGGCCGAACAAGGCCAGGCTGCCCGCGTGAGCCTGCTGCACCGCCGCGACGTGTTCCAGGCGCCCGAGGCCCTGCTGCAGCGCCTGCAACAACTGCGCAACGCAGGCCGCATCCACGTCGAGGCTGCGCAGATCACCGGTATCGAAACCGCTGATGGCCGCCTCACCGCCTTGCAAGTGGTGGATGCCGATGGCAGCACCCGCGCCCTGGCGCTGGACCTGCTGGTGGCCGTGCTGGGCATCTCGCCCCGCCTTGGTCCCATTGCCGACTGGGGCATCGCCATGGACCGCAAACAGCTGGTGGTGGACACCGAGGCCTTCCGCACCAGCGTGCCCGGCATCTACGCCGTGGGCGACATCAACACCTACCCCGGCAAGCGCAAGCTCATCCTGTGCGGCTTCCACGAGGCCACGCTGGCCGCCTTCGGCGCGGCCGAAGCGCTCAAAGGGGATAAGGTGGCGCTGCAGTACACGACCACCAGCCCACGCCTGCACCAGCTGCTGGGCGTAGCTGCCCCAGCCGCCTCGGGCTGAATAGGCCGGGGCCCGCTCGCAGCCATAAACAGCCCGGTCACTGCCGAGGCAAGCGGACGCTCAGCGTCTGAAGTGAAAGTGAATGGCCCTTCAAACTGGTTCGGCATGAACGGCGTAGCCGATCTGCCGCAGCCTTCGGATGAGGTTGCCGACTCCATTGATTCCCCTCGCTCCTCACAACCCGTCATCCACGGGGCTGTCAAACCTTCCGAACCGCAGCGCCAAACCGGGTAACAGCAGCAGGTTCAAGGCGGTCGAAGTCAGCAGGCCGCCCAGGATGACCAAGGCCATGGGCCCTTCGATCTCGCGCCCGGGCGCGCCGCTGCCCAGAGCCAGCGGCAGCAGCCCCAGTGCGGTCGCAAGCGCCGTCATCAGGATGGGCACCAGGCGCTCGGCTGCACCGCGCCGGGCTGTGTCGGCGTCCCATGCCAGCCCCTGGGCCAGGGTCAGGTTCTCGTAGTGCGAAATCAGCATCACCGCATTGCGCAGGCTGATACCGAACAGCGTCACAAAGCCCACCAGAGCCCCCAGCGTGACACCGCCGCCCGCCAGTACTAGCGCCAGCACCCCGCCCGACAAGGCAAATGGCATATTCAACAAGGTCAGCGCGACATTGCGGATGCGGCGCTGGGCCAGCCACAGCATCAGTGTGATCGCGACGGCCGCCACCAGCGAATGCAGCAGCAACTTGCGCGCGGCCTGGGCCTGCGCCTGGGCCGCACCCGAGAACTCCACATAGTCGCCCGCAGCAAGCCGGGCACTTTTTGCAATCAGTTGCTGCGCTTCGGCCACGAAAGAGGCCACATCGCGGCCTGACACATTGCTGGTGACGGTCTGCACGCGGCGCCCGCCGCTGCGCAGCACGGCGTAGCGGCCAGAGCCCGCATAAACATCGGCCACCTGGTCCAGCCGCACCATCGCGCCCTCGGGCGTGCGGATGCGCAAGGCCTGCAGATCGGCCATGCCCCGGCGCTCGCCGGGAGCCAGCACCACGCTGACATTGAACACGCGGTTGCCCTCATGCACCTGGCCGGCCTCCATCCCCTGGAAGGCGGTCTGCGCCGCATCCAGCACCTCGGCCGGCGCCAGGCCCCAGCGGGCGAGCGCCTCGGGGCGCAGCCGGATGGAAATCTCGGGCGTGCCGGGCGGCGCCTCGATATGCACATCTGTGGCGCCCGGCACCGTACCCAGCAGCCTGGCAACCTGCTGCGCCTCGGCATCCAGCGTATCGAGATCCTGGCCATAGATGCTCACCGCCACGGCGGCGGTGTAGCCGGACAGGGTTTCCTCAACCCGCTCGGTCAGAAAGGTTTTGACCGAAAAGGCGATACCGGGCGTGCGCTCCAGTGCCTGCCGGATCGCTGCCTCGGCGGCTTCAGCCTCGGCTTCCGACGCCATGGGCTTCAGGTCCACGTCGATCTCGCTGTAGTGCGGGCCCCAGGTGTCGTCGGCTTTTTCGGCGCGGCCGGCGCGCTGGCCGACGGAGCGCACTTGCGGGATGGCCAGCAGGCGCTTGGAGATGCCATCGCCCAGGCGCAGCGATTCGGCCAGCGAGGTCCCCGGCAAAGCGGAGACGTGGATGATGTAGTGCCCCTCGCGCAGTTCGGGCA
>DATLGV010000644.1:0-2302 GCA_035540275.1 Acidovorax sp.
GCAGATCGTGGTGGAGCGCCAGTTGCAGGAACTTGGCATCAGCCGCTACGACATGGGCCCCACCCCGCCCGAGGCGCGCAAGAACTTTGTGAGCAAGGTGTGGGAGTGGAAGGAAAAGTCGGGCAACACCATCACCACGCAGATGCGCCGCATGGGCGACAGCGTGGACTGGAGCCGCGAATACTTCACCATGGACGACAAGCTCAGCGCCGTGGTGACCGACACTTTCGTGAAGCTGTACGAACAGGGCCTGATCTACCGCGGCAAGCGCCTGGTGAACTGGGACCCGAAGCTGCAATCTGCGGTGTCCGACCTGGAAGTCGAGAGCGAAGAAAAAGACGGCTCGCTGTGGCACATCGCCTACCCCCTGGCCGATGGCTCGGGCAGCCTGACCGTGGCCACCACCCGGCCTGAAACCATGCTGGGCGACGTCGCGCTGATGGTGCACCCCGAAGATGCGCGTTACACCCACCTGATCGGCAAGATGGTCCACCTGCCGCTGTGCGACCGCCAGATCCCGGTGATTGCCGATGAGTACGTGGACAAGGAGTTCGGCACGGGCGTGGTGAAGGTCACCCCCGCGCACGACCAGAACGACTATGCCGTGGGCCAGCGCCACAAGCTGCCGATGATTTGCGTGCTGACGCTGCAGGCCACCATCAACGAGAACGCGCCCGCCAAGTACCAGGGCATGGACCGCTTCGTGGCCCGCAAGGCCGTGGTGGCCGACCTCGAAGCCATCGGCGCGCTGGTCGAGGTGAAGAAGCACAAGCTCATGGTGCCCATCTGCACCCGCACCGGCCAGGTGGTCGAGCCCATGCTGACCGACCAGTGGTTCGTGGCCATGAGCAAGGTCAGCGACCAGGACCCCACCGGCAAGAGCATCGCGCAAAAGGCCATCGACGCCGTGGCCAGCGGCGACGTAAAGTTCGTGCCCGAGAACTGGGTGAACACCTACAACCAGTGGATGAACAACATCCAGGACTGGTGCATCAGCCGCCAGCTGTGGTGGGGCCACCAGATTCCGGCCTGGTACGACGAAGACGGCAACGTGATCGTCGCCCGCACCGAAGCCGAGGCCCAGGCCAAGGCCCCGGGCAAGACGCTGCGCCGTGACGAGGACGTGCTGGACACCTGGTACTCGTCCGCCCTCGTGCCCTTCAGCACCATGGGCTGGCCTGAACAGGGCGATGCGCCCACCGACGACTTCAACCTGTACCTGCCCAGCACCGTGCTGGTCACGGGCTACGACATCATCTTCTTCTGGGTCGCCCGGATGATCATGATGACCACGCACTTCACGGGCCGCGTGCCGTTCAAGCACGTGTACATCCATGGCCTGGTGCGCGACGCGCAGGGCAAGAAGATGAGCAAGTCCGAGGGCAACGTGCTCGACCCGGTGGACCTGATCGACGGCATTGCGCTGGAACCCCTGCTCGACAAGCGCACCACCGGCCTGCGCAAGCCCGAGACCGCGCCCACCGTGCGCAAGAACACGCAAAAGGAATTCCCTGAAGGCATTCCGGCATACGGCGCCGATGCGCTGCGCTTCACGTTTGCCGCACTGGCATCGCTGGGCCGCAGCATCAACTTCGACAGCAAGCGCTGCGAGGGCTACCGCAACTTCTGCAACAAGCTCTGGAACGCCAGCCGCTTCGTGCTGATGAACTGCGAGGGCCAGGACTGCGGCCTGAAGGAGCACACCAAGGAAGAATGCCAGCCCGGCGGCAGCGCCCACGGCTACATGCAGTTCAGCCAGGCCGACCGCTGGATCAGCTCGCTCTTGCAAAAGACCGAGGCCGAGGTCGCCAAGGGCTTTGAAGAGTACCGACTGGACAACGTGGCCAACACGATCTACGACTTTGTCTGGAACGAGTACTGCGACTGGTACCTGGAGATCGCCAAGGTGCAGATCCAGAACGGCAGCGAGGCCCAGCAACGCGCCACGCGCCGCACGCTGATCCGCACGCTCGAAGCCATCCTGCGCCTGGCCCACCCCATCATTCCGTTCATCACCGAAGCCCTGTGGCAGGTGGTGGCGCCTGTGGCCGGCATCCCCGGAGAGTCGGTCAGCATTGCGCGCTACCCGCAGGCCCAGCCCGAGAAGATCGACGAGGCTGCCATCGCCCACATGGGCCGCGTGAAGGGCCTGGTGGACGCCTGCCGTGCGCTACGGGGCGAGATGAATGTGTCTCCCTCCACCCGCCTGCCCCTGTACGTGGTGGGCGACACCGAGTTCATGCGTGGCGTGGGCCCGGTGCTGCAGGCGCTGGCCAAGCTCAGCGAGGTCAAGGTGTTTGAC
>DATLGV010000645.1:0-4723 GCA_035540275.1 Acidovorax sp.
GGTGGGGGTGAGGGCACTGGCCAGGAGTTGCTGCTGGCCAGTGGCTGCGCAATAGTGGGACAAGGCTGGTTGCTGACGCTCGATTCGCTTGCTCGAATGGATGCTATCAGTCCGAGAACGTTGACACCTTCTGAAGCAGCCCCGACGTTGTCTGCATGGCGCTGCAGTTATAGATTTGGCATCTTTGATGCTTGAATCAACCGTTGTGGTTTGTTGAAGCCTTACGTTGCGCTTTGACAGGCTCAGCGTGAATGGCTCAAGTGGATTGAGGCCCAATCAATAATGCCCCGACGCCGATTGATCATGGCGCCAGCCATGCAGCGGTAGCAGCAAAGTCAGCCCCAGGCCCAGCACAGCATGGGTCCAACCCATCAGCTCATGCAAGTTCTCGGGTACGAAGTAGTACAGCAGGTAGCCACTGAGCACGGCGGCTGCGCCCAGGGCGCAGAGCGCGATGCCCGTGCGACGTTGGCCTGCCTTGCGCTGGCGCAACCGCGGGTGACGCCTAGTCATGCGCAAGCCCTGCGGCACATGGGTGGCGGCCAGCACGCCTGCCATGAACAGGCAGGAAAACGCAGCTGCGCCATGCAGGCGCATCCACCATGACTCCAGCGGGTGCGGCAGGTTGTCGGCCCCAGCACCCCATAGGTAGTGCCAGGCCAGCCAGAGCAGGCCACTGAGCGTCAACGCGGCAAAGGTGACGTACAGTGCGCGGTACTGCCAGTTTCTGAGGTGATTCATAGAGGTACCAGTCTTTCACTTACAGCGTGAGGCCGTGTCAATGCAGCCATGCGCGCGCACCATGCTCCTGCAACAACGGGTGTTGTGCATCGCCGCTGGCCGCTACGACCTTGGTCAAAGCGTCGGCCCACAGACAGCTCGGCGCGGCCACGCTCACATGGGAATCCACCCCACACCTGCCTGCGGCCCAGATCTGACTGCTGCGGCGGGCACCGAAGCGACTCGTCGCGAAGGCCGCATCGCTCAGTTGCATGAACGGGCGCACGCCACCGCTATCTTCGTCGCGCAACAGCACCGGGAGCAGCACATCGCCGAAGGCCCGCAGGTCTCCTCCCGCATTAACCCAGCCCGCAGTGCAACCCAGGCGCTGCAGCGTCTGCACGGCACTGTCCACGGCGTAGCCTTTGGCGATGCCCCCCAGGTCGAAGGCTGCTGCGGCAGCCTGCTTATGCAGGCTGCGCCCTTCGCAGCGCCAGCCGTCAGGCGCTCGACCCAGAGTGATGTCGAACAGGCCGCCGCTGGCCTGCTGCAGTGCCCAAGCGGACTGCAGGACCACTGCGGTCTCGGATTCAACCTCCATGCTTGCTCCGGAGGGTAGTGCAGCGAAGCGCGCGACATCGCTGTCCGGCTCGAAGCGCGACATGCTGGCCTGCACCCGCAGCATGGCAGCGAAAGCCGCCTGCAACGCGTCCTCGGCGGCGGTTTCCTGCGGCACGCCGATTTCCGCCAGCGTACCCAGCAAGGGCCGCGCACGGCGCAACCAGAGGCTCATGACAGCCTGCCGCTGTGGCGCAGCAGATCGAGCCAGACCACATTGCGCCGCACCCCCTCGGTCACGTGGGTGCAGCTGAGCGTAGCGCCGCTAATGTTGGCGATGTCGTCGCCCACCCGCAGCGGCGACGCGGCTGTCTTGCCGACAAACTGCTTGCGCCACGCGGGCAGGCGGATTTCATGGCCGTGGCTTTCGCGATACGACAGCACCTCGACCTGACGCACGCGGCCATCGGCCTCCACGCCCACGGCATAAGTGATGCGCTCGAACTTGCCGATCACTTCGTCCACCACCACGAAGCCCAGTACGGCGCCGCCCTGGCGCGCCAAGCGCACCTGCAACAGCGGCACCAAAGGCCTGACGCCTGCGGCTGCGAGTTGCCGCGACAGCGCGGCGTCGAGCGGCAGGTCGCGCAGCTCGAAGGCATCGGCCTGCGGGAACATGAGCTTTTGCGCCTGCTCGACGTTCAGGTAGTCCACGGCCAGCGCTCCTACGGGCGCGAGCGCGATCACGGCGGCGGACGAGTACAACGCCAGACGCATCAGAAGCTCCAGCCCAGCCCCACGTTCACGCGATTAGCCTGCGTGTTAACGCGAAAGCGCTGGTAATCCGCCTTGAGCACAACCGAGCGCGTGACCCAGAAGTTGGCGCCTACGGTGGCGACCTGCTCGGTCCGCGCCGCGTCGGGCGTCAGGCCCGGGCCGAGGTCGGTAAAGGCGCGTGCGGTGTTGAAGCGCTCTAGACGCACAAAGGGGCTCAGCGCATACTCACCCTGCTGCCAGAGTCTGTATGCGCCCTGCACATACCAGCCGTCGAAGGACTTGGGAATCAGCGTCGCGTTGCCCACCTGCGCGAGGTTCAGGCTGTCGGTGTTGGTGATGCTGCCGCGCGCATACAGCGCCGACAGGTCCCAACGCCCGGGTGTCCAGCGCGCATGCACATCGGCTAACGTGACGCGCGCGTTGGCAAAGCCTGCTTGGCCATGGGTGGCATTGCCGCTGAATAGCGACGCGCCCACGAGCAGGCCCGGCACGCCGCGCCAGTTGGCGGCGCCGAACCATGCGAGGTTGCGGGCCTTGGCCTTGGCGGCTTCCTGGTGGATGGAGCCCAGGGGAGATGCGGCGCCCTCGCTGGAAGTGGCGTCCCACTTGGTCAGGTCGAAGCTCGTGCTGATGCCGCCCTGCAGCGTGAGGCCATTGTCGAAATTGGCGATGACCTGTGCGCCCGCTTCACGCCAGGTGGTGGGAATGATGGCCGTCTCGACGAAGTTGCGCTCCACGCCATAGAAGGCCGTGGGTTCATGGGTCTCGTTCAGCAACCCCACCGGCATGAGGAACAGGCCGCCGCGCGCGGCCAGCAGGGGGGTAAGCTGGTGCTCGACATAGGCCTGCTCCAGGGCTACTTCGCCCGGGTCGCTGGCCGACGTGACGGCATGCTCCACCTCGAGTTCACCGACGATCTTGGTGCGGTCGTTAATGCGGTGCTGCAGCCCGAGCACGAAGCGGCGCAAGTCGAGTTGCGTCCTGTCGGTGGACTTGGTAGGCCGGTTGTAGTTGATCTCGCCATAGCCAGTGAGCACGGTGGCGGGCCCCTGGGGGGTTGACGCAGTCACGGGTGTGGCGTCCACCGCTGCCGCAGCGGCAGGTGCACCGCCGGCAGGCCCATTCCAGCCTCCCGTCGGCACGGCGGCGGCCTGCGGCGGCGGCGCCTTAAGCTGCGCGAGTTGCGCCTTGACCTCGGCCAGTTCGGCCGCGAGCTGTTCAAGTTTCTGGGCCAAATTTGCCGGCGCGGCTGCCGCAGGAGTCGCTTGCTGCGCCAGGGCTGGCGTGGCAGCCAGGGCCAGAGTCAGGCCCAGCGCGCTGGCAGCAAGTGCGCCACCGCTGCGTTTGAAAGTCGGTTTCATGGAAAGTCGGGTGAGGTGAGGAAACGGAGAGAAAGCCCGCCGTCAGGGCTGGTAACCATCGGAGAGCGTCTTGAGGAATGCAATGACGTCGTTGATTTCGTCATCGCTCAATGCGGGGGCGGCGCCGGGCTTGCGGTTGTAGGGCCCTTCGGTCATGTTCACGTTGCCGCGGTAGCGCTCGGGCAGGTCGTTGAACTTCTGCACGCTGCCATCGGCGTTGACCGGGTACCATTTCTCGGGGTTCGTATCGCGCTGTACGTAGAAGGCCAGTACGTCCTTGAGCGTCTTGAAGCGCCCGTTGTGGAAGTACGCGTGGCGCAGCGCCACGTTGCGCAGCGTCGGCACCTTGAACAGGCCGCACAGGTCGGCCCGCGTGGCCAGGTCGCCGCCCTCGCGCGCGCACAGGCCCAGATCGTAGAAGGCGGGATCATTGTTCTGCTTGAGCTCTGGGTTGCGCGGCACGCCCAGGTTGTCGTAGCTGAAGTCGGTGAACAGCGGCAGGCTGCCGTCCGTGCCACGTCCCGAGGGGTGGCAGGCGATGCAGTTGCCCTTGGCGGGGCTGTTGAAGAGCGCCAGACCACGTAGTTCCTGTGTGCTCAGAGTGGTTTTGCCCAGGAGAAATGCGTCGTATTTGCTCGAATAAGGCCGGAAGTCCGGATCCTCAAGCTGGTATTGCTGCAGCGCCAGGGTCATGCGCTGGAACGCGCCGTCCACGTCGCCCAGGACCGCATCGCCAAACACCCGCCGAAACTCGCCTGCGTACGAGGCCGCTGCCAGTCGGCCCACCACCTCGGCCTTGTTGGCGTTGGCCATTTCGACCGGGTTCAGGAAGGGCTTGCCCGCCTGGTCCTGCAGCGAACTGGCCCGGCCATCCCAGAAGAAACCGCCTGTGGGCGTGCCATCTGCGGCGAAGAAGAAAGCCTTGTTGGCCGCCAGGTAGCGGATCGTCGGGGACAGTCGGCCGCCCTGCTGGTCCAGCCCCGGACCACCGAGTTGCGCGGCGAGGTCGTTGGGCGGCGCATGGGCTGAGGCCGTGTTGTGGCAACTGGCACACGACTGTCGGCCTGAGGCAGACAGCGAAGGATCCTGGAAAATTTTCTGTCCGAGAGCCGCCACCACCGACAGCGAGCCGCTTGCCGTGTCGCCCCCGCCCTGCGAGGAAGACGCCCCGCCGCCGCATGCAGTCAAGGCCGCCGCAAGAGGCAGCGCCCACAGCACCGCCGAGCAAGCACGCAGGTGCCCATCTCCCCATGGGATTGCAAACATATAAAAATACGAGTTGTAATGATATTGATTCTTAATTGTAT
>DATLGV010000646.1:0-3050 GCA_035540275.1 Acidovorax sp.
GTCATGGAGCGGCTATTGAGAGGATCGGGGGAAGCGCGGACCGCATCTTAGTGGCTCGCGCAGGCGCCCCCTGCAGCCGTCAGGCCAGGCCAGCACCCACCTTGCGCAGCTCGGCAATCTGCGGTGCCTTGGGCAGCCACAGCTTGTCGAACTCCTGGATGGTGCTGTCGGGGTTGAAGCCCGATGCCGTCTTGAACGCGATGGACGTGCCCTTGAACTTCTCGATCAGCCCGGCCTCGGTGGTCACGATGTCGTTGATCTGTGCGTCGAGCGACTGGGCCACCAGCTTGCGGATGAGGTCCTTGTCCTTGGCGTCCAGCCCTTGCCAGATGCGGCCCGAGACTAGCGGCGCAAACGGCATGAACAGCGCATTCATCTGCAGCAGCGTCTTGGCCACCTTGTCAAAGCGCTGGTTCCACGAGAACTCGATGTCGGCCTCCAGCCCGTCCACCTGGCCGTTGCTCATCGCATCGAACACCTGGGGCGTGGGGATGGGCGTGGGGGCGGCGCCCAGCATTTGATAAAAGTCGCGGTACACGGGCGTTGGGTTGATGCGCAGCTTCATGCCCTTGATGTCGGTGGGCAGGTTGATGTCCTTGGTGGAGAACACGGCGCGCATGCCGGTGATGCCCCAGCCCAGGCCAATGGTGCCGGTCTCGCGTGGCAGCACCTCCAGCAGCTTGGTGGCGGCGGGGTGCTTGACCAGCTTGGCCACGGCGGGCGTGGAGCGCACGAGGTAGGGCGCATTGATGGCCGCGATGCTCGATACGCGCGAGCCCAGCTCGGCCGCCTGGATCCAGCCCATGTCCAGCGCGCCCGACTGCAGCTGCTGCATCATCGCCGCCTCGTTGCCCAGCTGGCCCGAGTGGAAGACCGTGACGCTCAGGCGGCCATCGGTTTCCTTCTTCAGCGCCTCGCCAAACTGCAGCGCGGCGCGGTTCCACGAGTGGCCTGCGGGCGTGATCAGGCCCAGGCGGAATTCCTTGGCGTCGGCGGCCCGCACCAGGGCCGGGAAGCCCAGCCCCGTGATGGCGGCTGCGGCCATGGCGTGGCGCTGGATGAAGTGGCGGCGGGAGATGCGGCGGGAGGTAGGGCGGGCAGGCTGGGTCGTCATGGTGAACTCCGTGTGAAAGAACATGGGGAGGGGGACGGATCTGTCGGACGGCATGCCCCGCTACTTGAGCAGGCCGAGCGACAGGCTGGGGAACAGCGACAGCATCACCAGCGCCACGCAGCTGATGATGAAAAACGGCAGGGTCACGAGGAACATCTTTCCGGGCTTGGCCCCGGTGACGGCCGACGCGACAAAAAAGCTCAGACCCACGGGTGGGGTCATCAGCCCCAGCACCAGGTTGACGACGATCACCACGCCAAAGTGGCGCGGGTCGATGTGATAGACCTCGGTGGCAATGGGCAGCAGGATGGGCGCGGTCATGATGAGACCGGGGATGCCGTCGATCACCGTGCCGATGATCAGCAGGATGGCGTTGGTGAGCAGCAGGAAGGTGACCGGGTCGTGCGCCACGGTCTGCACCCAGGCGGCCACCATTTGCGGCACCTTGCCGTAGATCAGCAGCCACGAGAACACGGCCGCCGCCGCCACCAGAAACAGCACGATGGCCGAGTAGATGGCAGAGCGCAGCAAGATGGCTGGCATGGCGCTGAAGCGGAATTCCTTGGTCACATACCGGCCCACCAGCGCCGACACCAGCGCGCCCACGGCAGCCGATTCGGTGGGGTTGGCCAGGCCACTCAGGATGGAGCCAACGATGATGATCGGGATCAGCAGCGTGGGGCTGGCCTGCACCACGGTGCGTGCGCGCTGGGCCAGCGTGCGCTTTTCGCTGCGCGGGTAGTTGTAGACAAAGCCCATGAGCGCGATCACCCCAAAGAACAGCGCCGTGAGCAGCACGCCGGGCAGGATGCCCGCAATCAGCATGTCGCCCACGGCCACCTGGGCCAGCACGCTGTAGACCACGAACATCACCGAGGGCGGGATAATGGGCCCCAGCATGCCGCCATACACCGTGAGGCCCGCGGCAAAGGTCTTGTCGTAGCCCTGCTTCTCCATCTCGGGCACCATGACCTGCGACATGATGGCCACCTGCGCGGTGGCCGAGCCGATGATGGAAGACACCAGCATGTTGGCCAGGATGTTCACGTAGGCCAGGCCCCCTTTGACCGAACCGATGAAGGCCATCGACAGGTCTACCAGCCGCCGCGTGATGCCGCCGCTGTTCATGATCTCGCCGATCAGGATGAACAGCGGAATGGCGATGAGGCCATAGCTGTCCACCCCGCCAAACATCTGCATGGGGAAGGACTGGAACAGCACCGGGCTGCCGATGCTGAGGATGTACACCGCGCCCGACAGGCACAGGCACACGCCGATGGGCACACCCACCATCAAGGCGGCAAGGAAGAGCAGAGTGGTGATCATGGTCGGGCTGGGTGGGTTTGCTCGGATGGATGGCGTTCAGTTCACGGCGTCGGCGTTGACCACATCAAAGCCCGCGTGCTGCACACGCTCTGCGGCGCCCATGTCTTCCAGCAGGTTGGCCAGCGCATGCACGCTGAAGGTGGCGGAGAAGATCGGCAGGATGAGCTGCAGCACCCAGGTGGGCCAGTTCAGCGTCTGGGTGCGCTCGGTGTAGAGGAAGTTGAAGCTCTCGGCCGCAAATTCCTTGGCGTCAAAGCCGTAGCGTGCAATGCCGATGGGGTCCATCCACACCCAGCACATCGCCAGCATGGCCGGGCCAAACAGCAGCACGCCGAAGGTGGCCACCACCTTGAGCGCCTGCGCTGCCCGCGCGCCGAGGTGGTCGGTCAGCATGGTCACGGCAAAGTCCATGCGCAGCCGCGTCATGACCGAGGCGCCCACAAAGGTCAGCCACACCACGGTGTAGACAGCCGCCTCGTCCACCCAGTAGATCGGCATGCCGGTGTAGCGCGTCACCACGTTGAGCAGGATGAGCAGGACCAGCAAAGTCATGAGGGCGGTAAGCACATGTCGCTCGATGCGCAGCACCTGGGAGGACAACGCCAGTACC
>DATLGV010000647.1:0-6780 GCA_035540275.1 Acidovorax sp.
GTGGTAGTGGTTGACGAAGCGCAGCTCGGGCACGTTGCGGGTGGCTGCGGCCCAGGTGTAGACGGCATCAAAAACGCTGGCCGTGGTGGTGGCGGAGTACTGCGGGTACAGGGGCAGGATGAGGATGCGCGTGGCGCCCTCGGCCTTCAGCGCATCGAGCTGGCTGGCGATGGACGGGTTGCCATAGCGCATGGCATGGCGCACCAGCACCGCGTGGCCTGCCTCGCCCAGCCAGCCGCGCAGCAGCGTGGCCTGCCTGGCCGTCCAGTGCGCCAGGGGCGAGCCCTCGGGTGTCCAGATGCTGGCGTATTTGGCGGCCGACTTGGCCGGGCGGGTGCGCAGGATGATGCCGTGCAGGATGGGCATCCACAGCAGCTTGGGAATCTCCACCACGCGGTGGTCACCCAGAAACTGCGCCAGATACCGGCGCACGGCCGGGGCCGTGGGTTCGTCGGGCGTGCCCAGGTTGCACAGCAGCACGGCGGTGCGGTCGGCCTGGCCGTGGGTGAAAGGGGGTTCGGGGTGGAAGGAAGGCATGCGGCATTTTCACCCACGCGCCGAGCCAGTGCGGGCTGGGAGCCTATTTGCGGCCTGGCACACCACTGGCTGCGAAACCAGCGCCGGGCATAGCGTCATCAGGTGTTTTCAGCCCCTTTTTGGGGTGCATCGGGTATTCCCTGATGTGGTTATGAAACCGGTTTCATAAACTGGCGCCACTTTGGAATAACGACTGTCCACCGTGAATTACCAGTTCCAGTTCGATGCCGTGTTTGCCGCGTGGCCCTTGCTGCTCAAGGGCACCTGGATCACCGTGCAGCTGTCGCTCACCGCCACTTTGCTGGGGCTGGTGGTGGCCATCTTTTGCGCCTGGGGCAAGACCGGCGGGCCGCTCTGGCTGCGGTTTTTGATCAACGCGTACATCGAGGTCATCCGCAACACGCCGTTTCTGGTGCAGCTGTTTTTCTTCTTCTTTGCGCTGCCGTCCATCGGCCTGCGCTGGTCGCCCTACACCGCGGCGCTCACGGCCATGGTGGTCAACCTGGGGGCGTATGCGGCCGAGATCGTGCGGGCGGGCATCGAGTCCATCCCCAAGGGGCAGATCGAGGCGGGCAAGGCGCTCAATCTCAAGCCGTGGGAGATCTTCCGGTTTGTGATCCTCAAGCCCGCGCTCAAGGCCATCTACCCGGCGCTCACCAGCCAGTTCATCCTGCTGATGCTTAGCTCGGCCGTGGTGTCGGTGATCTCGGCGGACGACCTGACGTCGGTGGCGGCCAACCTGCAGTCGCAGACCTTCCGCAGCTTCGAGATCTACATCGTGGTGACGGCCATTTACCTGGCGCTGGCGCTGTCGTTCTCGGCGCTGTTCAAGCTGATTTACGACCGCGCCCTGAACTACCCCGACCGTCGATGAGAAGAGCCTGTTCCAAGTCTTTTCATGGGGTCCGCATGACAGCAAACGGTCACGATCTAGGCGCCCGCCGCAGCCCATGCTGGCGGCCTGGGCAAGGTGGGCAACAACGAGCGTGGCCGTTTGCTGCCATGCCCTTCGGGTTGCCCCGCAAAGGCAGCGTCTGCAGCGTTGCCCATCCTCGCCGCACACCAGTGCGGCTTGCGGTGGGCGCCTTGCATCCACTGCCTTTGCGGGGCAACGGACCCCATGAAAAGATTTGGAACAGGCTCTAGACCATGCGTACCTTCGGACTCTCCGAGTTTCTTTTCATCGTGCAGGCCGCGCAGTGGACGCTGGCGCTGTCGGCCATTGCCTTTGTGGGCGGTGCGCTGCTGGGGCTGGTGGTGGCGCTGTCGCGCACGTCTGAGAACGCTGCGGCGCGCAATGCGGCGCGCGTGTTCATCCAGGTGTTCCAGGGCACGCCGCTGCTGCTGCAGCTGTTCCTCATCTTCTTTGGCGCGCCGGTGCTGGGTTTTGACATCAACCCCTGGGTGGCGGCGGGCGTGGCGCTGGTGCTGAACAGCGCGGCCTTTCTGGCCGAGATCTGGCGCGGGTGTATCGAAGCGGTGCCACGCGGCCAGTGGGAGGCGGCCCAGGCCCTGAACCTCAAGTACGTGGCCCGCATGCGGTTTGTGGTGCTGCCCCAGGCTTTCAAGATCGCGCTGCCGCCCACGGTGGGCTACATGGTGCAGATCATCAAGGGCACGTCGCTGGCGGCCATCATCGGCTTCACCGAGATCACGCGGGCGGGGCAGATCATCAACAACGCCACCTTTCAGCCGCTGCATGTGTTCACCACCGTGGCCGCGCTGTACTTCGTGATCTGCTGGCCGCTGTCGCTGCTGGCCGCACGCATGGAGCGCCAACGCGCACAGGCCTTGGCGCGCTGACCCAAGCGCAGCCACCCTCTTTTCTTTCTGTTCTCGTTCACACCAACCACCAGGAGACATGCGATGACTTTTTCTTTGCAACGCCGCACCGCTACCGCCGCTTTGGCTGCCTTGGGCCTGGGCGCCGCCCTCACGGCGTTTGCGCCGCTGGCCTCGGCACAGTCCGTGGCGGACCTCAAGAAGAAGGGTGAGATCACCATCGGCATGCTGGTGGACTTCCCGCCCTACGGCACCACCAACGCGCAAAATCAGCCCGACGGCTACGACGCCGACGTTGCCAAGCTGCTGGCCAAGGACCTGGGCGTGAAGGCCAACATCGTGCCCGTCACCGGCCCCAACCGCATCCCGTTCTTGCTGACCAACAAGGTCGATGTGCTGGTCGCCTCGCTCGCCATCACGCCTGAGCGTGCCAAGCAGGTGCAGTTCTCGCAGCCCTACGCGGCCGCGACCATCGTGCTGTACGGCAAGACCGGCGCCAACATCAAGAGCGCTGCCGACCTGAAAGCCGTGCGCGTAGGCGTGGCCCGTGCCAGCACCCAAGACGTGGCCGTGACCAAGGCTGCGCCCGAGGGCACCGAAATCCGCCGCTTTGACGACGACGCATCGGCCATGCAGGCGCTGATCTCGGGCCAGGTCGATGCGATTGGCTGCTCGGTCACGGTGGCCGCGCAGATCGCCAAGCGCGTGCCCGCCAATACGTTCGAAAACAAGTTCAACCTGCTGCAGCAAGCCATGGGCATTGCCCTGCGCCCCGGCCAGGACGAGCTGACCAAGGCCGTCAACGACTTCGTGGCACGCAACACGGCCAATGGCGAGCTGAACAAGCTGTACCAGAAGTGGCTTGGCGCTGACTTGCCCAAACTGCAGTAAGCCTGCCTGAACGATAAGGAGCCATTGATGAGCGACGCAGTCACGACCGCCCCCGGCACACCGCCGATCATCCGCATGGAAGGGGTCAACAAGTGGTACGACAGCTTTCAGGTGCTCACCGACATCCACCTGTCGGTGCGGCCCGGCGAGCGCATCGTGATCTGCGGGCCATCGGGCTCGGGCAAGTCCACGCTGATTCGCTGCATCAACCGGCTGGAGACGGTGCAAAAGGGCCGCATCGAAGTCGATGGCATCGACCTGACCGCCGGCGGCAAGAACGTGGACGCCGTGCGTGCCGAAGTGGGCATGGTGTTCCAGCAGTTCAACCTGTTCCCGCACCTGACCATTCTGGAAAACTGCACGCTGGCCCCCATGCGTTCGCGCGGCATGAGCAAGGCGCAGGCGGAAGAAGTGGCCATGAAGTACCTGACCCGCGTGCGCATCCCCGAGCAGGCGCACAAGCACCCCAGCCAGCTGTCGGGCGGGCAGCAGCAGCGCGTGGCCATTGCGCGGGCGCTGTGCATGGCGCCCAAGGTGATGCTGTTTGACGAACCCACCTCGGCGCTGGACCCCGAGATGGTCAAGGAAGTGCTGGACACCATGATCAGCCTGGCCGAGGACGGCATGACCATGCTGTGCGTGACGCACGAGATGGGCTTTGCCCGCAGCGTGGCCGACCGGGTGATCTTCATGGCCGACGGAAAGATCCTGGAGCAGGCGCCACCCCAGCAGTTCTTTGGCCAGCCGCAGCACGACAAGACGCGGCAGTTTTTGGGCCAGATCCTGAGTTCCCACCACGCACATTGAGACCTGGCAGGTCGTGCGGTTGATGGCCTTCGCCCCTTGGGGGCGGAGCCTGAAAGAAACACATGAAGGTATTGATTTCCCTGTCCTCCTTCGGCGCGGCCGAAACCGGTCGCCACGGCCAGCTGTGGTGCACCGACCTGGCCCAGCAAGCGGGCGCGGGCGGCGTGGAGGTGCGCGGCGAACTGCTGCGCGACGCCGCCACCGAGCTGCCCGCGCTGGCCGGCCGGGCGGCGGTGTACTCCAGCCCCGAAGGCTTGTGGACCCCGCAGGGCGCGCTGGATGAAGCAGCCCTGGCGCGTGGCGTGCAAGCTGCGCAGGTGCTGCGTGCGCCGCGCCTGAAGATGTCGATTGGTGGCTTTAGTCCTTCGTCGCATGCCTCGCTGCACCGCCTCAAGGCCCTGCTGCAGGCCGCCCCGCAGGTGGAACTGGTGATCGAGAACGACCAGACCGCCACCGCCGGCACGCTCGCCGTCATGCAGGCGTTTTTTTCGGCCCAGGCGCAGGCTGGGCTCGATCTGGGCATGACCTTTGACATGGGCAACTGGCACTGGCAGGGCGAATGCCCGCTGCAGGCCGCGCAGGCCCTGGCGCCCCATGTGCGCTACGTGCACTGCAAGGGCGTGCAGCGCCTGCCCGCCAAGTGGGTGGCGGTGCCGCTGGCCGATTCGGTGGCGCCCTGGCGCGCCGTGCTGCGCGCCTTGCCTGCCGATGTGCCGCATGCCATTGAATACCCGCTGGTGGGTGACGACCTGGTGGCCGTCACGCGCGAGCAGGTGGCGTTTATCCGCACTGCCCGGGAGGCTGCATGACCGCCCCGGCTTTTGACGTTGCGCTGTTTGGCGAGGCCATGCTGCTGCTGGTGGCCAACGAGCCCGGCCCGCTGGAGAACGCCACCGGCTTTCACAAGCGCACGGCGGGGGCCGAGACCAATGTGGCCATTGGCCTGGCGCGCCTGGGCCTGAAGGTAGGCTGGGCCAGCCGCCTGGGCACTGATTCGATGGGCCGTGCGCTGCTCGCCGCCATGCAGGGCGAAGGCATTGATTGCTCGCACGTGGTGTGCGATGCCACGCAGCGCACGGGCTTTCAGTTCAAAGAGCGCGTGATGGATGGCCGCGACCCGCAGGTGGAATACCACCGCAAGGGCTCCGCCGCCAGCCAGATGGGGCCCGCCGATGTGGACGAACCCTGGCTGCGGTCTGCGCGCCACCTGCATGCCACGGGCGTGTTTGCCGCCATCTCCGACACCAGCCTGCAGGCCGCCATCCGCACGCTGGAGGTGATGCGCGCCGTAGGCCGCACCATCTCGTTCGACCCCAATCTGCGCCCCACGCTGTGGCAGTCGCCCGAGACCATGCGCCACTGGATCAACACCCTGGCGACCTATGCCGACTGGGTGCTGCCAGGCATGGAAGAGGGCGTGTTTTTGACCGGCGAAACCACCCCCGAGGGTGTGGCGCGCTTTTACCGTGAGCGGGGCGCCAAGCTCGTGGTGGTCAAGCTCGGCCCCGAGGGCGCTTACTACGACAGCGACGTGGCCGGCACCGGCCGCGTGCCCGGCGTGCCCGTGGCCCAGGTGGTGGACACCGTGGGCGCGGGCGACGGCTTTGCCGTGGGCGTGATCAGCGCCCTGCTGGAAGGACTGCCCGTGCCCGCCGCCGTGCGCCGTGGCGCCTGGATAGGTGCCCGCGCCGTGCAGGTGCTGGGCGACACCGAGGGACTGCCCACCCGCGCCCAGCTGCAGGAGGCGGGCCTGTGAGCCTGACGCTACCTTCAACAGACAGCACCACAAGCCCAGTGCGCAAGCAGGTGCTGGTGTTTCGTGAACTGCCGCCCGACCAACTGGCGCGTTTGACCGCCGTGCACGACGTGACCGTGGCCGACCCGCGCAAGCCCGATGAACGCGCGCGGTTCGATGCCGCGCTGACGCAGGCGCAAGGGCTCATCGGCTCGAGCTTTCCCATCGATGCCGCCGTGCTGGCGCGTGCGCCACTGCTGCAGGTGGTGTCCAGCATTTCGGTGGGCGTCGACAACTACGCGCTGGACTTGCTGCAGGCGCGCGGCATCATGCTCTGCCACACCCCCGGGGTGCTCGACGAAACGGTGGCAGACTCGGTGTTTGCCCTCCTCATGGCCACCAGCCGCAGGCTGGTGGAGCTGTCGCAGCTGGTGCGCGAGGGCCGGTGGACGAAGAACATTGGAGAAGACCTGTTTGGCAGCGATGTGCATGGCAAGACGCTGGGCCTGCTCGGGTTTGGCCGCATTGGCCAGGCCGTGGCGCGCCGCGCCGCGCTGGGGTTTGGCATGCCCGTGATGTACCACGCCCGCCGCTCGGTGGACCTGGCGGCCCAGGCCCCTGAATTGCAGGGCAAGGCTGTCCACACGCCGCTGCCCGCGCTGCTGGCGCAGTCGGACTTTGTGGTGGCCATGCTGCCCTTGTCTGGCAGCACGCGGGGCATGGTCAACGCCGAACTTTTTGCGGCCATGAAGCCCGGCGCCATCTTCATCAACGGCGGCCGGGGTGCCACCCTGGTGGAACAAGACCTGCTGCACGCGCTGGACCATGGCCCGCTGCGCGCAGCGGGGCTCGATGTGTTTGCCACCGAGCCGCTGCCGCTGGCGTCGCCCCTGCGCACCCACCCGCGCGTGACGCCGCTGCCGCACATCGGCTCGGCCACGCACGACACGCGCCATGCCATGGCCGCGCTGGCCACCACCAACCTGCTGCAGGCGCTGGCGGGCGAACGGCCCGCCGCCGTGTACAAC
>DATLGV010000648.1:0-2969 GCA_035540275.1 Acidovorax sp.
GGCCTACAACCTGGACCTGCCCGATGCCCTGCGCGATGTGCCAGTGCCGCCCTTGCTGCTGCAGCCGCTGGTGGAGAACGCCATCCGCCACGGACTGGAACCCCAGGTGGAAGGCGGCCACATCACCGTGCGTGCCACGACCCAGGCAAGCCCCCACGGCCCGCTGCTGGTCATCGAGGTGCAAGACACCGGGGCGGGCCTGCCAGCCACCCTGCCCGTCCCAGGCCCCGGCCAGAGCTTTGGCCTGGCCCAGGTGCGCGAACGCCTGGCCACGCTGCACGGTGCCGCAGGCGCTCTTGAATTGATAGCCATTCAGCCGAGCGGTACCAGCGCTACCGTCACTTTTCCCTTGAAACCCGCTTCCACACCATGACAGAGCCCGTCCCGCGCGCCCTGATTGCCGAAGATGAACCCCTGCTGGCCGCCGCCCTGCAGCAGGACCTGGCCCGCGCGTGGCCAGAGCTGCAAGTGGTGGCCGTGGTGGGAGACGGCCGCTCGGCCGTGCGGCAGGCACTGGCATTGCGGCCCGACGTGCTATTTTTCGACATCCGCATGCCCGGCCAGAGCGGCATTGAAGCTTCTGCCGAACTGGGCGACGCATGGCCTCATGACCTGCCCTTTCCGGCACTGGTGTTTGCCACGGCCTACGACCAGTACGCCGTGCAGGCGTTTGAAGCCCAGGCGGTGGACTACCTGCTCAAACCCATCCAGGCCGACCGGCTGGCCCGCACCGTGGCCAAGGTGCGGGGCCTGCTGGCCCTGCGCGCATCAACCAACGCACCCGACAGTTCGTCCAGTTCATCGTCCAGTTCATCTGCAGTCGGTGTACTCCCCGCTGCACCTTCTGCAGCATGGCCCGCCCCCGAACTTGAAGCCACCATGGCCCAGCTGCGCGCGCTGCTGGGCGCACCCGGCGTAGGCGTTGCGCCCGCCGCCGCGTCTGCTCCAGCCGTGACGCGGCTGAGCGTGATCCAGGCGAGTCAGGGCACGCAGATCCACATGGTGCCGGTGGCGGAGGTGGTATACTTCGAGGCGGCAGACAAGTACGTGCGCGTGCTCACGGCCGAGCGTGAATACCTGATCCGCACCGCGCTCAAGGAGCTGATCGAGCAGCTCGACCCGCAGGAGTTCTGGCAGGTGCACCGCAGCACCCTGGTGCGTGCCTCGGCCATTGCCACGGTCACGCGCGACGAGGCCGGGCGGCTGCACCTGGCGCTGCACGGGCGTCCCGAGCCGCTCGCCGTCAGCCGCCTCTACGCCCACCTGTTCAGGGCCATGTAGGGACACCGCGATCGACCGGAGTGTGGATTGGCCCCGGGTGGGGGGCGCCGCCGGAGCCCGCTGATCTTCGGCGCGGCAGAACTGACGGCTGCCACCCACGATTGGGCGTTCACAGATCCGCGTTCATTGATCAAGATCAACCTTTCCCGCCGCATGCATGTTAGCGTGTAAGCACCTGTGAACGATCTCCCAGGATTCGCGCAGCAGCCTTTGCGGGGAGGGAATGCGCGGCGCAGGCCGCATGCCAAAGCCACTCCCCGAAGGGTTGGAGCGCAACCCCTGAGAGATCGTGAACAGGTTCTGAACGGCATTCCGCCATCGAGGGGTCAACATGAACAAGATTTCTGGTTCCATCCTGATTGGCGTGCTCATGGTGAGTGCGCCGGCTTTCGCCAGCTCCAAGCTCGTGAAGGAAAAGCAATGCCTGCAGTGCCATGCCGTCAGCAAAGACACGATAGGCCCATCGTTCAAGCACATCGCCAAACTCTGGAAGGGCAACCCGGACGCTGAAAGATCGCTGATCGCGACCATTCAGAAAGGCACCACGGAGGGCGGTGGCCCGCACTGGGACATGAAGGCCAAGATGCCCGATGGCTTGGAACGCCCCCCGATCAGCGATGCCGAGGCCAAGCAGATCTACAAGTGGATCATGCGCCAGTGACGGGCCCTGCGGTCGCTCCCGGGCCGTCGCCACAAGCCCGCGGCACAGCAGATCGGGTGGCGGCATGACCGCTGCCCCCGTGGGCCCCTGCAATAGATGCGCCAGCCAACGGGGTGGGCGGCACCTGCCCCCTGCCCGGCCCGCATGCCGACATTCCAGGGGATTCCTGGGGATTCCAGGGTCGGCCACCATCCGAATATGGCTGCAAACCCTGGCTGATACCCATGGCTTTCAAAAATGCAAAGCCGGCTTGGCGGGCCCGCCGCCGGGCTTGTCCGTAGCACTGGCGTGCATCATCGCCATCGCCATCGTCACCTCGGGCATCTGGATGACCGCGGTGTAGCGCGCAGTCCTGGGTGCGCGCATGGATGGCGGTCGCTGCCTACTCCCCCTCCGTCTCCCAGCGCCCCGCCAGGTTCTTCAGCAGGGTATTCACCGCGCCCAGCCTCCGATTCCGCACATCAATCCAGCTGCGCCTTGCCGACAGCTCTGTCGCCTGCGCGCTCAGCACGTTGAGATAGCCCACCGTGCCCGCACGGTACTGGTTCGTCACCACGTCCAGCGCACGCTGCGCGGCGGCCACGGCCTCGGCCTGGATCTGCTGTTCGCGCTCCAGCGCGGTGGCGGCGGCAAGGTTGTCCTCCACCTCCTGCAACGCAGCCAGCACGGTCTGGCGATAACTGGCCACGGCCTGGTCGTGGGTCGCACGGGCGGATTCCACGGCGGCGCTGCGGGCTCCGCCGTCGAACAGCGATGCGGCGAGCGCCGGCCCCAGGGACCAGAAGCGGTGCGGCGCACTGAGCAGGTCACCAAGCTGCGGCCCCCGAAAGCCCGCCGTGGCCGACAGGGTGATGGAAGGAAAAAAGGCTGCGCTGGCCACGCCGATCTGGGCGTTGGCGGCGGCCACACGGCGTTCGGCGGCGGCAATGTCGGGGCGGCGCTCCAGCAGGCGCGATGGCAGTTGGGCGGGCACGGAGGGAGGCGTGGGCAGCGCAGCCTTTTTTCCTTCCATCACCCTGTCGGCCAC